>CAZKCB010000249.1:0-3198 GCA_964550965.1 uncultured Oscillospiraceae bacterium | reverse complement strand
ATGCACAGTGAAAAAAAGAGTAAAAACAGCGCGCTTAGGCCCCCAAGAAAAACCGGTGCCGGAAAAGGTCTTCCGAAACTCGCAGCCAAAACTCCATTTAACCAAAGTTCTATGTTTTCCGCTTCACGATATTGTGATTTTCTTGCAGTAAGTCTTTTTTGCATTCGAACTCTTGCCACAGCAATGCGTATTTTTTCCCAGCACATAAGCGCGATTCCCATCAAAAGCGATGCATATAGGAAAATGCTGATTCCAAGCAATACATTTTCCGTCTTCATATTCTTAGATCCTTTCTCTTCGATATTAAAGTTTGTCTTGAAAGTCGTTCGAGCTCTTCGTCTATGGTCATTGCCTTCTCTATGCTTTCTTCTTCGGCCAGGTTACGTTTGCGCTCACTAAAATAATTTTGGAAGGTCCACCCATCTGTTCGGAAATTATAAGTGCAGATCCTTTGTATCTCGATTTTTTTTGCAGTCCTGTCAAAAGAAAGTTCATAGATGCCATGCAGGCGTTTCTCATTTTTATTTTTCAATTGTACAAAATGAAAAATATAATCAAAGCTTGCCGCGACTTTTTGCGCAGTAAGATCCAGATCTCCACCAACGCTCCGAACGATCTCAAAAGCTGCGTCATATGGAAAATCCAGAGGTTCTCCACAGTGAAAGGTCATTTTCATGCGTCTGGTGCCTTTACCGGCGATTCGGATGGCCGTGTCCAGTGCGTTTCCGTCTCTTGCTTCCGCAAGAATAAAATAATCGGCATCGCTTCGAAGGAGATTCTTTGAAATGCGGCTAAGTCTTTCGTCATCAGCAAGAAGCTGGAGCACGGGAGCTTTCGGCATCAAATGATGCATCGGGATCTCCGGATCAGTCTCAACAAGAACACCTTCTAGCATCGGATCTTCATAGCTTTGCCAAGTCGAAAGAAAGGTTGTCTTCGCACTTCTGATCTGACCGAGAAAAACAACATTAAAGCCGACTCCCACCATGGCCTCAAAAAGAGGGATCGCTTCAGCGGGGATCGTTCCGCGTGCTGCCTGTTCTTCAAAACTCAGTTGAGGAACGATATATCTTCTGAAGATGATCGCATCCTGCTCCGGCTTTGTCATTGAACCACGAAATACGGTGATCCTGGTGCCGTCGAGAAGATACACTTCATGAAATTCCTTATCTAAACGCTCTTCCGGAGTCAAAAGAAGGAAGGACCGTATCAGCTGTTCCTTTCTCTCTTCGCTTATTGTCTGCGGCATCTGTTTCATACGGCCCTCGGTCAAAAAATAGATGCGCTCTCCGATGATCTTTGCAGAACTGCTTTCGCCGTAGCTTTGAGAAAACCATTCTGCGAGTCCCGCAATACCCCAATTTTCATGGAAAACAGCATCTTCAAGGCTTTGATACCAAGTCGGGAAAAGCGTAGCTTCCGCATGAAAATCTCCAATCATACGTTTTATCTTTTCTTTGAAATAAGAGGTTTCATTTGCATAACCGATGATTGCCCGTTTTTGCAAGGAAGTCACAGAAGAAAAGTCGGCATTTCCCTGGCTTTCCCATTCCTTTATAAATGTTTCTTTTACCTCTGCGCAAAGTTTCGTGAAATCGAGTTTTTTTCTTTCTTTTCTTGTTCCAGCATCATCGTTTCTGGTTTCTTCCAGATATTCATCTAAATAAAAGAGATCCATTTTTTTCTTTTTGCTACCTCCGGTCTTACTATTCCGCAATGCGCAAGGATCAATTCCGCCGTTTGTTCGATCTCTTCGCTATACTTTCCATCTTTAAAGTGCAAAAGCGTCTTTTTTTCAGCCTCTGCCTGTCTTGCTTCCCGAACTTCTCCGATTCGAAAAAGCTGCTCTTTTGGGATCGCAAGTCTTTTCGAGATGTAGTTAAGATCGTATGGATCCTCATTCTGGTATTTGTTTACGAGGGTTCGATAAAATGAGAATCCCAGCTTTGCATATAGGGGTTTTAAGACTTCGTAACGGGAAAGCATGGTTTCCTGCTGTGTGATCACAAGCAAACGTGTGCTGATTCTTTCCATTGCTCCGATCGCAAGTCCATTGTCAAGATCATTTCCTGCATCGACAAGGATCATGTCAAAGTCTTCTTCTACCGTGTCGAGAAAATACATTGCGGCGTCCGGAGTAAAGTGCCGCGCTTGTTTCCTATCGGCAACGCCGCCGATCATGTACAAATTTCCGCTTTTTTTGGAACTTACCAAAACTTCTTTTCTTGAAAGCAAGCGATTATCTATAAAAATTTTCAAAGACTCCATGGATTCCCCGGCCGAATCCACATATTCTGTTCCAGGCCTGCCGTTCAGTCCGACAAAAAGAACCTTGCAATCACGATTTCCTCTGGCGATCGATTCCGCAACGGATTGGGAGAGCATCGTGGTTCCTATTTTTGAATCGACTCCATGGAATACAAACATACGACTCAATCGATTTTTCCTCCGTTCTGCAGAAGGATCAATCCCCCACCCGCTCCTGTTTCAGCGAAGGAAACAATTCTTTGATACGATGCGATATCCGTGATGATTTCGATATGACTGATTGCTGCAGTCGCATCGGTTCTTTCAAGCGGAGAAGCGACACTTGCCGTGGAAGGGTCTTTTACTTCGATTTCCTGGCTGTCTTTTACAAAAGCCACTCGGTAAACCCCCATCGAGGTCATGCTTCCTACTTCGTAAATCTCTACAAAATCTCCACGGCGAAGAGAACTGCTGCGCATTCTGATCCATTCCGGCTTTATCACAAAAATAGATTCTCCTTCCTTAAGACAAAATTCATCGGTCTGAAAAAAGGCTTCGGCAAGCTGTGCATTTTTAGGTATCAGCTGCTTTGATTCTTTTCCGATAATATCTTTGAGCCGTTCCGGAGAAAGAGCTCCTTTGATCCGGCTTTCTTCAAGAATGCCAAGGCTTGCAAAGTCTGAAGCATCGACGATCGCTCCTTTAAGGATGGTCTCCTTTGCAACCAGTACGGGTTCCGTCAATACCATTTCTCTGCCCGCAGCCTCCCAATAGACAAGCCCGGCTATCGCCGACAAAATCAACACGACTCCAAGAATCATTCGAATACGTTTCATTTCGTTTCTCCGTTTTTTACATTTTTTTCTATTTCATTTCCTATCTTACTTTCTTGGTTTATATTTGTCAACCATATTTTACATTTTATTGCATTTTATAGAGCCCTGTGCTCCT
>CAZKCB010000248.1:0-3204 GCA_964550965.1 uncultured Oscillospiraceae bacterium | reverse complement strand
ACCAAACGTTCCATCACTGTTGGTATCCCGGAACAATATCATAAATTCTTCCCCGCCAAGTCTGGCAAGAAAATCCGATTTACGAATCGTATTTTTCGTTATTTCAGCGACTTGCTGCAGCACTTCATCCCCGATCGGATGTCCATAGGTGTCATTGACTTTCTTAAATCGATCCAAATCAAGCATCGCAGCAGACATTTTCTGGTCATATCGATCCGCACGTTCCAGTTCGATTTCCATGACAGCATCTAAAAATCTTCTGTTTTTTAATCAGGTCAAAGGATCTGTGTTTGCAAGCTCATTGATTGTTTCCTCGGCCGCTTTTCTTCTGCTGATATCGCGGCATCCAAAGACATACGCTTTTTTGTTTTTAAAAAGGTAGCAGACCGGGTTTGCAAGAGATTCGATCCAGACAGCGCTGCCGTCTTTACGGACAAAACGACACTCGATATTGATCGACTCATTTTTTGAAACCGCATTTCGAAATTTTTCTTTTGCAAGTTCTTTGTCGTCAGGATGAATGATTTGAAAAAGATTCATATTTTCTATTTCATCGACATTATAACCCAAAATATTTTTGATCGAAGGGCTCACATATTCAATATTCCCCGAAAAATCTACACTGCCGATCACATCCAGCATGGATTCATTGATCAGACGAAATTTTTCTTCCTGAATCGCCAATTGTTCATTGAGAGCATCTCGCTTGAGGGAAAGGGCACTGACCATAGCCGCCACTATAATAAAAATAGCCGCCCGTATGAGAGTCGAATACTCAAAATACCCTACATTCAAATAATTTATGACAATATGTGTTATCCCGAAAAAACCTGCCAGCAAAAAGGTTTTCTTTTTGAACCAAAGCCCTGTTAATATGATAGGCAGATAAAAGAAGTGCGTATAAACAGTTTCGATCCCATAGTACAGGTTGATTACTAAAGCCAGAACCATACAGAAAAAAGCCAAGCCGATGACCGTTATTTTTTTATAACGGTCACTTTTTTTATAAAATAATTTTTCAGCTACCATTGTATTTCCACAGCCTCTCCACATTATAGGAATAATAATACCCTTTTCGCCTTATTCTTTCAAGACTTGTTGCCTTAATTCTACGGGACAGCTTAGATCGTTCCGGAAAATATGAATTGTATCTGTGTTGTTTTTAGAGTATCTTATACTAAGCAGAAGGAGGCGAAGCTATGCCTATCAATAATCCGATCATTCTTTCGATTGCCTATTTACTTGTGCCTGGCGGCATTTATTATATTTTGAACGCGAAACAGGCGACCATCAGCAAATCCCTGTCCTGGATCATTCCCGGGGTGTGGTGTGGAATCGTTTATCTGGTAGTCTTTTGTCTTGAAAAAAAGTTTGGGATCTCTTCTACCATGGATGTATATGCAGCTATCCTTTGGTTTATTGCAGGAAAGATCCTTTTAGGGAAACGCGCTGTCGAATTAGAGAACAGCAACCCTATGCTAAAAAAGAGAAGCTGATCTGCAATAGCCGACCGCTTCTCTTTTTTTATTGTTTTCTAAATAAACAGGCTCATGTTTGACTCTTCTGCATCTCCAAGCATTGTGGCAACACCCGCATACTCGATCCCGTCTATCAGTTCGTCTTTTGTGATCCCCATGATGTCCATTGACATCGTGCAGGCTACAAGCTTGACTCCATTTTTGATAGCGTGATTCATCAAAGCTTCTAAGGAGTCCACATTCTTATCATTCATTACCTTTTTCATCATCTTCGTACCCATGCCACCCATATTCATATTGGAAAGAGTGAGTTTCGAAGACCCTCTTGGCATCATCGCCCCGAACATGCCGTCAATGAAAGGCTTTTTGATGCTTTGCTTTTGGGGCTTCCGCAAGGCGTTGAGCCCCCAGAAGGTGAAGAACATGCTGACCGGTCTTCCCATAGCTGCTGCTCCGTTTGCAATGATGAATGCAGCTAAGACTTTATCCAGATCGCCGCTGAAAACAATGATGTTTTTCCCTTGCGGCAATACGGGCATGCCACAGGTTTCTTTTGGCGATCCATTCGCTTCAAGCGCTGCATTCCCTTGTCCTTTTTGAATATAGACGATATTTTCCTTGCCTGCACGTTCTGATTTCAAGAGACAATTCCCGGTTCGATTGCACCAGGCATCGATATCACGAGCAAAGCCCATGTCCGTTGCCGAAACCTGGAGAATATCTCCATCATTTAAGTCTTTTATTGTTTCATAGACCTTCATGATCGGCCCCGGGCATTGCAGGCCGCTGCAATCAAGGGTCTGTTTTGCTACGATTTTGCTAAGGTCGATTTCCGACAAGGTATCGCGGGGCTTTTCTTCCGGACCGGAACCACTTTCCGCTTTTCCTTCGCCGTCTGTGAAAACGGGACCTGGACCCGAAAGGCTTTCATGATGGGTCGATTTGTAGAAGCTCGTTCCTCCCGGAAGAACTTTTACATTTTTAAATCCGGAATTCATCAATATTCTCGCTGCATTGTAGGATCTGACACCGATCGCACAGTAAGTAATAATGAGCTTTTCTTTATCGAGTTCCGAAATCCTGCTTCGAAGCTTTCCGAGAGGTATATGGTAGGATCCCGGAATGAAGAATGCCATTCTCTCGATTTCTTCGCCGACGTCGAGAACGGTATACTTGTCATCTCCGCCTTTTCCAAGGGCCTCAATTTCATTCCAGTCTGTAAAACTCACCAAACCATTCAAAATGTTTTCTGCTACAAATCCAAGCATATTAACAGGATCTTTTGCAGAGGAATACGGCGGTGCATAAGCCAGTTCAAGCTCTGCGAGATCATATACCGTTCCGCCCAAACGTATTGTAGCTGCAATGGTATCTATTCTCTTGTCCACTCCCTCCTGTCCTACGACCTGCGCACCAAAGATTTTACCTTCGGGACTGAACAGCAGTTTCAAGGTGAGCGGAGTTGCGCCGGGATAATAACCTGCATGAGATTTTTGGTTGATCAAAGCTACAAAATAGTCTTTTTTGCTTTCTTTTCCCCATTTTTTCAAGGTTTTTTCATTTGCGCCGGTGGAGGCGACCGTCAGGTCAAAGACCTTTGCAACAGAAGTCCCCTGCGTCCCCTTGTATTTTTCAAGGGCACCACCCAAAACACCATATTCTTTTGCAATGTTGTCTGCACAGATGCGCGCCTGTTTGTTTGCGGGACCTGCAAGCGGGATCATCG
>CAZKCB010000247.1:0-3240 GCA_964550965.1 uncultured Oscillospiraceae bacterium | reverse complement strand
AATCATCGATATGATCGATGGTGTTTAAATCCTTCGTCGATAGAATATAGTTTTTATCTAAAACTGTGTCTGTTGTCGTGTCAATGAGTTCATACACCTTGCGACATGAACCAACACATCTTCCACGATTTCCGCTTCGTTAGCCTATCAATCCAGACATGAGACAGTTTCCGGAATAAGATACACATAAAGCCCCGTGAACAAAAATTTCCAAAGGTATCTTAGCGATTCTTCTAATCTCTTTTACTTTTTCAATGGCAACTTCACGGGACAGAACAACTCTCTTAGCACCAAGTTCTTTGAATAATAAAGTTCCGTCCAGATCGTCTATTCCCATTTGAGTTGAACAATGTGCTTCCATATCAAGAAAGTTTTTAACTAAATAATCAAAAGCGGCCAGATCCTGGACGATAATGCCATCAACGCCGATCTCATTGAGTGCGTGCATCTGCTCTTTCATCTCTTCAACTTCGTTTTCGAAAACGATGGTATTCATTGTAACATAGATTTTAACATGCCTCAGGTGCGCATATGCAACAGCCTCTTTTAACGATTCTAAATCAAAATTAGATGAGTATGCACGTGCACCAAATTTTTGCATTCCCAAGTATATTGCATCACAACCATTAGAAATTGCAGCTTTTAAAGCTTCCATATTTCCTGCCGGAGCTAATAATTCAGTCATTTTTTCCTCCATAACTACGCGCTGTTTCTGCCGCAGTAGAATTATAACAATTCACACTGCACAACACAAGAAAAGTTGCCAAAACAGATAAAAAACTCTAAACCCATCAAATTCAATGTGTTTAGAGTTTCAACAAATGCCGGCATCTTTTTTTATCCATATTTACGTTTACCTGTAAATATTGCCTTTTATAAAGGCATTACAGTTTTTTTGTACTCCTGATTGATGATCTGACCCATCGCATTATAAATAGCCGAAAGACCGCAAACGAGTCCGACATATCCAGCGAGAGTATGTATCGCTTCCAAACCCGTAAAATTTGCCATCGAGAGAAGCAGGAACAAAATAGTCAGGGAACCAAATACAAGCTGTGTCGCGCGGTTATGCTTGAGCGTTCCAATAAACATAAACGCGGTAAAGAGGCACCAGAGCCCAAGGTAAAAACCCATGCTCGCAGGATCAGCCGCTTCGACTCCCGAAAACGGATTGATCCAGATCAGGATCAAGGACCACCAGAAGAATCCATACGCAGTGAAAGCAGTTGCGCCGAAAACGTTGTTTTTCTTGAATTCCATAATCCCGGCAACGATTTGAGCCGCACCGCCAAGGGCAAATCCCATAGCAACGATGACGATCGAGAGAGATATAAACCCTGCATTGTGAAGATTCAGAAGGCAAGTCGTCATCCCAAACCCTAAGAGGCCAAGGGGCGACGGATTCGCAATGTTTGACCCATCTAATTGTGTTGTCATTTTTAGCAAACATCCTTTCTTATTCATATTTTAAAATTACCTGCTCCATAGTATCACTTGCGCGAAAGGATTTCAATCGAATTGGAAGGATTGATTTTTCAAGCTTTTCAAGGCTTTCAGGCAATAAAATACTCCCTAAAATTTCGAATACTTCAGGGAGATTTTTCTTTAATAAGCAGAATATTTTGTTAGAATCATTTTCCTAAATTTAGTTTTTTACCATGTTGTGGATCGAGTAATCAGGAGAAGTGCTGATTGCTTTTATATTCTTTCGAAAACGTTCGTATCTTATGCAGCAATAGTCGAGAAAATCTTCGCCGCTGTAGTGTCTGACAAGAGCCCACACCGTCCAAAGCAGATCCTGCGCCATCATATAGCATTTTATTTTGAGCAGCTCGGAAGCCGCCGGCAATTTTCCGTAGTATTCCATCAGAAAGTGTTGGATCGCCTCTCCGCTGAGCCTGGATTCAAGGATATAGGCGGCGACATCCCAGCCCGGATCGTTCATGCCCGCATATTCCCAGTCAATGAGATAACCTTTCCCTTCGTCAGTAAGGACGAAATTTTCCGGTACCGTGTCATTATGGCAAGGCACGGAAATCGTATCTTCCATGTGCTTATCCATAAAATCAAGGAGTTGCTGCTTCAATGCCACATAATCAAAGAAAAAGTCACCGTTGAGTTTCTCAACGATCCGCTCATATTTGACGAGTTCTGCTTTCCAGTCAAAGACATTCGGAAAAGGCGTCGGAGCGGAATGTGTTTTTTTCATCAGCGCGGAAACGATCCTGAGATTCGATGGATCGCAGGGGTCCGCAAGCGCAATGTTGTGGCTGTTTTGGATATAAACAGAGATCTTGATCCCGCTGACTTCGTCAAAATAGATGCATTCGGAATTCAAACCCAACTCGGAGGCAATGCTGTTGTTGACCTTTTCGATTTTTCGATCGATCATCTGATCGGTCATACCACCGGGCTGCCGAACCACATAATCGGTTCCCTTGATCTCCATAATATAATTGTAATTGGTAAGTCCGCCGGCAAAACGTGATTTGTCGAACACAAGGCTTTCGTCATTAAAAACGAGCCGCAATTTATTCTCTATTAGTTTTTCTATTTCCATCGATCATTCACCATTGCACTTCTATTTATTGGACTTTTAATATTACAGCCATTATAGCAACAATGCTCCCTAAAATCAATTGGACGCTCTCCCTGTGTTTTCGCGGCCTTTAGTCAATTATGCGGGGAGCATCTTTTTTCTCGCTTCTTTTTATCTAAATTGCGCGCTTTGATGTAGATATTGTTCAAGAAAAACGATTTTGTGCAAGATTGCTTTTTAAGTCACTACGATAGTCCTACAAGTATCTCTTGAATCTTCAATAAACGGCTGATTTTGTATGCTATCATAATTATTAAGAAAGACTTCAGAAGGGAGGTACGGGTCATCGAAGATAAGTTTATATTAAAATCAAAGGTCTATTTCAATAACCAGTCCATACGTCTTTTGAAAGAACTGAAGGGCTCTCGTGCCTTCATTGTTTCAGATTCGATCATGGAAGAACTTGGCTACCTTCAAACGGCCATCGATCATTTGAACAGCGCAGGAATCAGCTCAGTTATTTTTTCGGATGTACGCCCTGATCCCGATGTCAAGCTGATTGCAGATGGCATGAAACGCTACAGCGAAAGCCATGCGGATATCCTGATCGCGATGGGCGGCGGCTCTTCAATCGACACGGCCAAAGGGATCTTGTACTTTACGCAGATGCTTGGAGCATCCACTTTACCAAAACCCTTTTT
>CAZKCB010000246.1:0-3252 GCA_964550965.1 uncultured Oscillospiraceae bacterium | reverse complement strand
AACAGGTACCTGTGCGGGAGCTTCTGTTTTTACTGCTTCAACTGCCGCTTCTTTGATTTCATGCGTCGGCTGCTGGGAAGCAGATTTTGGAAGCGGAGTGCCGGTGGGCGGCTGCGCGGAAGATGATCTTGGCTGGGGAACACCTGTTGGAGGTTGTGCAAGCGTTGATTTCGGCAATGGTTTTCCTGCGGGTGGAGTTGCAAGACGTTCCGGTTTTGCCTGCTCCATCCTTGGCTTTTGCTCTACTTTCTCTTTTGGCCTCATTGAACTCATAGATGCCGGTTTTACGGCAATATGAACTTCATCATCCTCTACATGCTGTTTTCCTCCCACGCTGGGAGCAGCCATGACGATTTTGGTCTCTGCCGCTTTTTTTCGGTTGTGATGAATCATATTTTCAACCGATTTCGCATCGATGTCTGAAAGTGCGCTGTTGAGGGTTTTGGCTTCGATCCCCATTGCGTTGATCTTCTCCAACAGCTCCTTTCCCTCCATTTCCAGCTCTTTCGCTATTTCATGTACTTTTTTCGACATAAGCAAACCTCCATCGTTCTCTTAAACATTCCGGTCATCCTGCCCCAACGCATTCTGTCCATCCTGATCTATTTCCTGCAATATGGCCCCCGCCAAGCTTTTATTTGTGAATCCGAAGACTCCTCTTCCATTTTCTCCCGCCATTTCCGAAAGTCTATCCTGGGTCAGATAAATGCGGTATGGTGTTTGGTGCTTTTTAGCTGCCCGCGTAAGCTTTTCAAGTGAGCTTTCCGCAGTGTCGGAAGCGATAATGAGTAAGCAGATCTTCCCCTTCTCCATGTTGCTGATGCAACCGGTGAAGCCTGATACCAATTCTCTCGACCTCTTTGCGAAGCCTATATAACTATGAATTTTTTCTCGCATATTCTGTCAGCTCCTGAAACAATCGATCATACTGCTGCTCCGTGATTTCAATTTCCAGTCCTCGGGAAAGGGCTTTCCTTTTTTTCGCGGTTGCAAAGCAATCGGGATTCGGGCACAAATAGACACCCCTTCCGTTTGCTTTTCCTGTAGGATCGATCGCGATCTCACCGGTTTCCCCGGCTGTGATCCGGATCAATTCTTTTTTTGGTTTTGATTCCATGCAGCCAACACAGCGGCGCATCGGTATTTTTTTAGTTTTCATCGGCTTATCCTCTATTCGGCGGATTCCGCTTCGTCCTTTCCTTCTTCGGACTCTTCTTTGACTTCTGTTTCTTCCACTTCAACGATTTCATCAAAAACGTCTGCGTTGAGGATTTCTTTTTCTTCCTCTGCGGCGGCTTCTTCTTCCACTTCAGGGAAGTATTGTGTGTGGCTCTTGATGTCTATCTTCCATCCGCAAAGCTTTGCGGCAAGACGAACATTCTGTCCTTCTTTTCCGATCGCCAGAGACAACTGATAGTCGGGAACAACGACCGTAGCCGATTTTCCTTCGTCATTTATGATAACCTGCTCCACTTTGGCCGGAGAAAGCGCATTGCTGATCAGCTCTCTCGGATCATCGCTCCAGGTAATGATATCGATCTTTTCGTCAAACAGTTCATCAACGACAGCCTGTACACGGTTTCCTCTGGAACCGACGCAAGCGCCGACAGCATCGACATTTTCGTCTTCCGTGTAAACCGCGATCTTGGTTCTCGATCCCGCTTCTCTTGCGATGCTTCTGATCTCAACGATGCCATCTTGGATCTCAGGCACTTCAAGCTCAAAAAGTCTTTTTACAAGACCGGGATGCGATCTTGACAAATAAACCTGCGGTCCCTTTGTGGTTTTCTTGACATCCATGATGAAAACCTTGAGACGGCTGTTCACGACATATCTTTCACCTCTGACCTGCTCTGTAACAGCAAGAATGCCTTCGGTTCTGCCAATGTTGATAAACACCGTTTCGTTGCTTATTCTGTGGATGATGCCGGTCACGACTTCACTCTGGCGATTGATGTAATCGTCATAGATCATGCCTCTTTCGGCCTCACGGATCCTTTGAACGACGACCTGCTTTGCAGTCTGCGCAGCAATTCGGCCAAAGTCCTTCGGTGTTACCTGATATTCGATGACATCATTCAATTCATATTCCGGATCGATTGCTCTTGCATCCTCAAGGGATACTTCAGCAAACGGATCTGTGACCTCTTCGACGACATCTTTTCTCATGAAAACATCAATGTCTCCGGTTTCACGATCAACATTGACACGAACATTCTGGGATGTCCCGTAATTCTTTTTGTATGCGGACACCAAAGCGGATTCGATCGCTTCGATCAGGAGATCTTTTGCGATCCCTTTTTCTTTTTCTAATTCCTCAACAGCCAATATAAATTCTTTATTCATGATTAAGCCTTATCCTCCTAAAAAACAACGCTCAGTCTAGTAATCGACACTTTTTCTTTTGGTATTTCGATCAGGTTTCCCTTTTCATCCTCAAGCTTCAGACTATTTTCGCCCATTTCGATCAGGCTCGCAGTCAGGTTTTTGTTCCCATTTATGCTTTCGTATAGGCGCACATCTACAAGCTGCCCCTTATAACGGATAAAATCACTTTGTTTGAGCAAGGGTCTGTCCATTCCCGGTGAGGAAACTTCCAGATAGTAATTTTGCTCGATTGGATCAAGTTCATCCAGCTTTTGACTCAAATAGCGACTGACCTTTTCGCAATCGTCGGTACTTACGTTTCCGGGCCATTCACCTGCCTCTTTCGGCGAAGTTTCAATGTAGACGCGCAGGAACCAGTCCTTTGCTTCTTTTACATATTCGAGACGATAAAGTTCATAGCCTTCTTGTTCTAAAAAGGGCGCAAGCAATTCCGTCACGATTTCCGTAATCTTCTTTTTTAACAATAATACTCCTCCAATATAGCGTTACTATCCTTCAAAATCAATTAATCGCCTTAAAAATCAAAGAGTGGGTTTGCCCACTCTTTACTGACGAATAATAAGATAACTCTTTAACAACAGTCATAATATCACAGGATGCCCCTTTTTTCAAGTATTATTATTAAAAACTTATTATAGAGGAAGGAATAATTCCGGCAATTCTATTTTCCTTTTTCGAGATCAATTTCTAGCGGGAAAAATCCGCAGAATGCCCAAAAAGCTATTGACACAGGTATTCAGTGATGGTAATATCGTTGTTGCGACGTGCCTTAAGGCCGAAGCAAATATGGCGGTGTAGCTTAGTTGGTCAGAGCGTCCGGTTCATACCCGGAAGGTCGGTGGTTCGACTCCACTCGCCGCTACC
>CAZKCB010000245.1:0-3273 GCA_964550965.1 uncultured Oscillospiraceae bacterium | reverse complement strand
CTAAAAAAACTGGGTGAGATACTAAAGGCGCACTTTCCTATCTGCGGAAGATTTGGCGGTGATGAATTTGTTGTGATAATTCCTGATACGGATTTTTCAGAAGCAGAGAAGCAGGCAGAAAAGCTGAAAAAGGAATTTGAGAAATATGTTCACAAGAAGAATTATACAGAATTATCACTGTCTATTGGCATATTTTCAAGTAAAGAGCATAGCGCACAGGAGATTATTCGCAGAGCGGATGAATATATGTATAGCATCAAGCACGCAAGTCGGTGACCAATAGAAAAAAGGAAACGAGCATGATACAAAATCAAACAGCGTTAAAATATCTGATTATCGGAGCTGGCGGCACCGGAGGAAGCATCGCAGCTTCTATGATCGAGGCAGGCAAAGATGTCACCGTCATCGCAAGGGGTGTACAGCTTTCGGCTATCAGAGAAAATGGTATCACCATGGAAACCACAAACAGAGGCAATTACACGGTCAAGCCGGTCAAGGCCGGTTCCATGGAGGAGTATCGGCAATCACCGGATATTATCTTTGTGTGTGTAAAAGGGTATTCCCTTGCCGAAACCGTTCCCTTTATTCGCCGCATTTCAAATCCTGGCACAATTGTGGTTCCACTGCTAAACCTCTATGGAACCGGCGGAAAATTACAGGAGCTGCTGCCGGAAATTTTGGTAACCGATGGCTGCATCTATATTGCTGCAGAGATCAAGTCTCCCAGTGTTCTCCTGTTGAAGGGGGAAATTTTTCGGGTGGTATTCGGCGTTCGAAAACCGGAAGAGTTTCGGCCGGAACTCTTGTTGGTAAAACAGGATTTGGAGGATTCGGGTATCACGGGAATCCTCAGCGATCACATTACCCGGGATGCTCTCCAAAAATTTTCTTATGTCTCACCGATGGCGGCCTGCGGTCAGTTTTATGACAGCGACGCAGGGGATGCACAGAAGCCCGGCGAGGTAAGGGAGTTATTTTGCGCGTTAATGCGCGAAATCGAATCGCTGGCTGCGGCCATGGGCATTCATTTCGAGGTGGACATCGTCAAAACAAATCTGGACATTTTGGATAAACTGGATCCTGCGGCGTCTACTTCAATGCAGCGTGACCTTCGCCAGGGAAGGGAGTCCGAACTTGACGGACTCGTATTTGAGGTCGTTCGAATGGGCAAGGCCTTTGGGGTACCGGTGCCGACATACGAAAGAATTGCGGCGAAAAATGTGTCGCTGCCATTTGATCTGACAAAAAAAGCAGCACAAAACATTTTCATGGTATAATATGGCATAGAAAAATAAGAAGGTATAAATGGAGGCGATAATTTGAAACGTAAGAAGTTCTTAGAGAGAACCAGAGTCAATATGGTTCTCTCTGCTGTTTTTGATTATCCGCTTACCATATTGGAAGCCCCAATGGGATATGGGAAAACCACTGCAGTTGAAAAATTCATAGAACATGAAAAATGCAAATCATTCTGGTTTTCATTCCCTGATTCGGAAAATTCAGAAGAAGTTTTTTGGAACAAATTCACCGATGAAATAAGCAAAATTAACGCACAGATCGGGTTTGCGCTAAAATCACTGGGACTGCCTACTGACGCTCCACAGATGGAACTGGTTTTACAGATGCTTTCGAATGTGACATTCGAAAAAGAATCTGTCATGGTGCTGGATGACTTTCAGTTTGCCCGGGATATGAGGCTGAATAAGCTGATCTTGAGGCTTGCGCAAGAGGAACTTGATGAACTGCATATCCTTTTGATTACAAGGGACACGACGGATATAGATTTTGTTGAGTTACTTTCAAAGGGGCTGTGTCATCTTATATCCAGGCAGCATTTGAAGTTTACCGAGTCTGAGATCCAGGAGTATTGCAGGATAATGTTTGAAGGTATAGCCGATGGGGACTTAAAACAAATATGTGAATATACAGATGGATGGATTTCTTTCATATACATCGTTCTGTTGGGTCTTGAAAACGGTATTCCGGTGGGCATGAGTACCACCATCGAGGAAATGGTGGAAAGAGCATTGTTTTCTAATTATGATAAACAGAAACAGGACTTTTTGCTAAAACTCTCAGTTATGGAGGCTTTTACGGCAGAGCAAGCCGAATTTGTGACAGAAAGTGAAAATGCTAAGCTGATATTAAAAAAGCTTAGCCGAAAAAACGCATTTGTTTTCTATGATGAAAAGAATAAGGACTACAAAATCCACAGCGTTCTGCTTGACTATTTGAGATTGAAACAAAGGTTTTCCGTTGAAGAAGCCTGCCGACTTTATAGCCGCCTGGGTGACTGGTATCTTGAAAGACAGAAATTCCAAACAGCTTACGGGTATTGGAACAGGGCAGAGCAGACCTCCCGCATTTTAGCACATTTGAACGATCCTAAAAATTTTCGCTATGAACTGATAAAATTTGTCGGGGCGGATCAAATGTTTGACAATACGCCGCAAAATATTCTGTTCCAATACCCCATTGCTTATTTGCTGTATATTTTTTATTCGCTTATACAGGGAAAGAAAAATACAGTTCTGGGATGGACTGAACGGCTGGATGAGCTGCAGCAGCACTTCGAAAAACTTGACGATGTCGATGAAACTTTTCGAAACAGGGTTTTGGGGGAAACATTGTTTGTCCGCAAGTTCACACATTTCAACTATATGTCGAAAATAAAGGCACTTGATAAGGAAATCATCAGGCTTTTGAACGGACAAAATTCCTATATGGCACTTCGGGAGTATGGATATACCTTTGGCTCGCCGCAATACCTTTATGTTTACTACCGGGACGCGGGCCGCTTTAGAGAACTGTCGAATATGCTAGCTGAATATGTCGAATACACCGAATTCTCAAATGGGTGCGGAACAGGCGGTGATTCTTTGGCTCTCGCAGAATATGCCCTTGAGACAGGAAATTTTGACGACGTTGAGCAAAACAGCTTCGCCGCAATTGAAAAAGCAGAATCCATGTCACAAACAAGCGTCGTTATTTGCGCTAAATTCTGCCTGATACGGCTCCGGATAGTTCAGGAAAGACTTCCTGAAGCGCTGGAACTCTTAGATCGATTGCAGCAGGAGATTGCACCGTTGCACAGATCACTCTATAACGCTACCCTTGACTTGTGCAGAGGGCATGTTTTCGCAAGTATTTGCCAGCCTGAACGAATTCCATCATGGCTGCAAACCGGAGATATGTCTCCTACTGCTTTTTACTATCAAGGCATTGCATATGATTATCTGGTATATGGCAAAACTGTGATGGCATCAAAGAAAT
>CAZKCB010000244.1:0-3276 GCA_964550965.1 uncultured Oscillospiraceae bacterium | reverse complement strand
AAATTAATTTAATTGATTCTTTGTTATCAGAAGAAGCTGTTTTAGCGTTTGAATTGCTTTCAAAGACCGAAGGTATCATTCCGGCGATCGAATCGGCTCACGCCATTTCTGCAGCGCTCAAGATCGCAGCACAGATGAGACCGGATCAGACGCTGGTCGTTTGTCTTTCGGGCCGAGGCGATAAAGACGTTCAGCAAATTGCGAGATACAGAGGGGTGGATCTAAATGAATAGAATCGACATTACTTTAAAAAAAATAACACAGGAAAATAAAAAAGCTTTGATCACTTTTGTGACGGCAGGTGATCCTGATCTTGATACGACAGAGCAACTCGTGTATGCAATGGAGGAAGCCGGAGCGGATATCATAGAGCTTGGCGTTCCGTTTTCAGACCCTGTTGCCGAAGGGCCGATCATTCAGGCTGCAAGCGAAAGGGCATTACAAAGTGGAACCAGGCTAGCAGAAATTTTTGCGCTTGTTGCGCGGTTGCGAAGAAAAACGCAAATGCCGCTGCTTTTGATGATGTACAGAAATTCGATTTTTAAATTTGGTGAAGAGCGTTTCTTCGAAGAATGTTCAAAAAATGGGATAGACGGGGTGATCGTTCCGGATATGCCTTTTGAGGAAAAAGATGAGATCGCAGAATTTGCCGATAAATATAAGGTCCATATAATCGATCTTGTTGCACCGACTTCGCAAAAAAGAATCGAAATGATCGCATCGCAAAGCAAGGGCTTTCTTTATTGCGTTTCTTCTCTTGGAGTGACCGGGCAAAGAAGCAGTTTTTCAACCGATTTTAAAAGTTTTTTTGAAGAGATCCATCGGTATTCGAGCGCACCTGCTGCTTTGGGATTTGGAATTTCAACAGCGGAACAGGCAAAAGAATTCAAAAAATATTGCGATGCCATCATCGTAGGCAGTGCAATCGTAAAAATTGTCGGAGAGTATGGGAAAGCGTCGGTTCAGCAAGTAAAACGCTTCGTGGGTGAATTAAAAGAAGCCTTAGAATAAGTGCGGTATATAAAACGGAGGTTATAAAGTACGATAAAAAAATCCATTGTGCAAAGACAATGGATTTTTCGTTTCTTTTGTTTTTGTGTTTTAGACGGCTCTCGAAACCTTGCCGGAACGAATGCATCTGGTGCAAACGTTTTTCTTGGTAACTGCGCCGTTTTCTTCAACTCTGACAGTCTGGATATTGGCGTTCCATTTCCTTCTTGTATGTCTGTTGGAGTGGCTCACGTTATTACCGGATACCTGTCCTTTACCACAGATTTCACATTTCTTTGACATTCCTTACACCTCCCTTGACTGTTTACTGAAGTATTTCAAGCTTGACAGCGATATTTCGCAGGCTGAACAAACGATATTATAACATGGTAATTTGAACATGTAAAACGGTTTTTGAAGTTTTTTTGTTTCAAAAGCAAATAAAATTATTTTTGTGTTATGAAAACCCCAACCGCAAATGTCGTAAATGCTTTTTGTTTATGATATACTAAAAAAATAAAAAAAGAAAGGGGGTCTGAGAAGTTTGCTTTATAAAATAGACGCACCAAGGGGATCGATATCCGTCAGCAGAAGCGTGATCTCAAGAATCATCTTTGAAGTGCTTGCAAAAACTGACGGACGCGCTTTCCCTGCAACCATAAAGGGAAAGATCATACCCCTTAAGCAAAAACATGGCGCCTACGAGGGAAAAGATCTCTTTGAAGTCGATATGGGAGACCAGGGGCTGGATATCAAAATTTCCATTGTGATACGCTTTGGAAGCAGTATCGCCGGGGTTACAGAGCAGTTGATCATCGACTTAAAAAGGGATATCGAACGATACGCCGGAATCGAGGCAAACAGCATAGCCATCGTTGTGAGCGGCATGGTTTCAAAGAAAACAACCAGAAGAAACATTGAGATAAAGGGGTAACCCGATGCAGAAAAACGATAAAGTCACAAGCCTAAAAGGGGTAGGCCCTAAAAAGGCAAGTGCTTTGCAAAAAATGAAGATCCGTACGATCGAGGATTTCCTTTATTATTATCCGAGAGAATATCAGGATCGAAGACATCCGAAAACGATCAGCGCACTCAAAGAAGGAGAAATTGCGTTGGTCCGGGCGAAAGTTGTTCTGCTTGTTCCAAGCGGTTTTAGAGGAAAACGCAATCTTCAGGTTTTAGTCAAAGACGAGACCGGCGAGCTTGCGGTCGTTTTTTTCAAAGCAGAATATCTGATCAAAACGATCGAAAAAGGCCAGGAATATGAACTGTACGGAAAAATCACAGAGCGCGGCGGCCGCATTCAAATGGTGCATCCGGAAATCAATCGGAGAAGCGAAGTTTCACAAACAGAAAAGATATTACCGATCTATCCGCTGACTGAGGGGATTTCACAAAAAGACCTGCGAAAATGGGAACAGGAATCTTTTTCGTGTCTGTCTGAGCTTTCCGAATATCTCTCGGAAGAAGTTGTTTCACGCAATCGGCTTTGCAGCCTTGCCTATGCAATACAAAACATCCATTTCCCGGATGATCCGCAAAAAGTCCGGGAAGCCAAATTCCGTCTTGTTTTTGATGAATTGCTGTTTCTTCAGCTTGGATTGCTGTCAATGAAAGAACGATTCTTCGGAAAATCGGAAGGGATCGCTTTCTTAAAAGAGACCAATATGCAGGAATTTCTTGGAGCCCTTCCTTTTTCGCTCACCACGGCTCAAAAACTTCAACCGGAAAAAGATTTGTGGGGGCGGTTTTGCCATCTTATGCTGTCATTTCAGACGGCAAGAACAATAAATACGGACACCCCCATCAAAATACCCTTCAGACCCTTTCAGAATTTGGAGTGGAGACTTTGAGGACTGACACTTTGGGAACAGTTATTTTTCAGTTTGATGGAGAAAAGATTAAGTACAAAAATTTGATTTGACAATGGTTTTGAAGGGTTTACTATTAAGTTTAGAGTTTGGCGTCATTTGTAAAAAATAGGAGTGGAGAAAATGCTTGACAGATATACAGTAGGGCATAAAAGAAATGCTAATTCTTCTTGCGTATGGACAATTAAAGATGGTAAAGCTAATCTTTTGAACGGCGATGGGTGTCCGATTTCTTTTCTTAGTCGTGAAGAGGCGTACGCTTTGGCCGATTTAATTAACACCATTCATGACTCTCTTATCAAAGAGATAGATGTTCTTGAAATTAAACATTCAAAGCTTGAGAATGAATTGTCTGAAGCCAAAAAAGAGCTAACAAAGCTTCGGAAGACTAACAGAACAGGTTGGTGAACAATTT
>CAZKCB010000243.1:0-3336 GCA_964550965.1 uncultured Oscillospiraceae bacterium | reverse complement strand
TCAACAACATCGATCTCAATAAACTGATCTTCGAGCAGACCTTCTTTCAACTGCTGGCGTACCTGTTCGCGCGCAAGTTCAACTTCACCTCGATTTTCATCGGGTTCCTCCGTCTTGGATTGGCCGGCATTCGGGTTGTTTTGAAAACCTCCGCCTAAAATGAAATCGAAAGGTCCGCGAACTCCGCCCGGCTGCGGCGCTTTTTTCTTGCCCGGGATGATCGCTTCGATAATTTTTTCTTCGGTGATTTCATCCGCGATCGAATATTTCTCCTGCAGATGATTTTGTTTTGTGATACGGATCGCAGCCTCAACAAGGTCACGGATCATAGAATCCACATCCCGTCCGACATAGCCGACTTCGGTGAATTTCGTTGCCTCGACCTTTACAAACGGTGCATCCATAAGCTTTGCAAGCCTTCTTGCGATTTCGGTCTTTCCTACACCGGTCGGTCCCATCATCAAAATATTTTTAGGTGTGATTTCTTCGCGCATCTCATCCGGGAGCTGGCTTCTCCGATAACGATTGCGAAGTGCGATCGCAACCGACTTTTTGGCGCTGTCCTGTCCGATAATATATTTATCTAATTCTAAAACGATCTCTTTCGGTGTCATGGAATAAAGCTTACCCAATGTGATCCCCCCTTAATGTCTCTACTGAAATGTGATCATTGGTGTATACACAAATCGATGCTGCAATGCTGAGAGCCTCGCGAACGATCTCTTCCGCATTCATGTCGGTGTGTTTGAACAAGGCATGCGCTGCGGCATAAGCATAGTTGCCGCCTGAGCCGATTGCAACAAGATCTTCATCCGGCTCAATGACTTCACCGTTTCCGGAAATCAAAAGAATGCATTCTTTATCTGCGGCAAGCAAAAGCGCATCAAGATTCCTCATTGCCCTATCTGATCTCCAGTTCTGAGCAAGAGCAACAGCAGCGCGCTTCAAATTCCCCGAATGTTCTTCCAGTTTTTTTTCGAATTTTTCAGTAAGTGTGAAGGCATCTGCAACAGATCCCGCAAAGCCTGTGATGACTGAATTTTTATAGATTTTTCTTACCTTTTTTGCGGTCTGTTTCATGATTGTGGACTGCCCCATCGTGACTTGTCCGTCACCGCCGATGCAAACATCGCCGTTTGACCGTTTCACCGCAACAATAGTGGTCCCCCGAAATTCTGTCATTTTTCTCCTCCTTGTTGTTTAATGAATCCCAATAATTAATTTACTACTCTTTATACCCACACTCAGCGTTTGAACAAACAACGCTTGTTGTTTTTGTCTTTTTTTCTGTCAGCATCGAGCCGCAATTCGGACACGGTTTGTCGATCGGTTTGTTCCAATACATTTGTTTGCAATCCGGATAACCGCTGCAGCCATAAAAGAGCTTCCCTGTTTTGCTCTTTCTCGCAACGATGTCCTTACCGCAGCTTGGACATTTGACATCGATTTTCTGAACCCTTGCTTTTGTATTTTTGCAGTCAGGATATCCGCTGCACGCAAGAAACTCTCCAAAACGGCCATGTTTTACGGCCATAGGCTTTCCGCAGAGTTCGCAAAGCTCATCGGTCAATTCGTCCTCGAGCTTGATGTGACCCATTTCCTTGTCTGCCACCTCAAGTTCTACCTTCAGTGTAGCATAAAAATCACTGATAATGGTTTTCCAATCCATATTTTCGATTTCGACAGCATCCAATTTATCCTCCATTTCGGCGGTAAATCCTGCATCGACGATCTGGTTGAAGTATTTTTCCATCAAATCGGTCACAACAAAACCCAGTTCGGTAGGAAGCAAAGCCTTTTTTTCACGTGTAACATACTTTCTCTCGATCAATGTTGCGATGATCGGTGCATAAGTACTCGGACGTCCGATGTTTTTCACTTCCAAATCCTTAACTAAGGCAGCTTCAGAAAAGCGCGAAGGCGGCTGTGTAAAGTTCTGCTCTCCTTCAAGATCGAGCAGATCGAGTTTTTCTCCCGGCGAAAGTTCAGGAAGCGTTTTCTCTTCGTCCTCTTCGCTGGTGTTGTTGTATATTCTCAAATATCCGTCGAATTTCAGACGGCTTCCGTTTGCACGGAAGGTGTAATCTCCGTTTTCGATTTCCGCAGCGGCACTGTCAAAGACAGCGGCGGCCATCCTGGAAGCAAGAAAACGCGTCCAAATCAGCTTGTATAGTCCATACTGATCCTTCGAAAGCGAATCTTTGATTTCATCAGGATGAAGATCCAAAATACTGGGGCGGATGGCTTCATGAGCATCCTGAACGTCTTTTTTCTTATTGCTGTAAGTGAAATTTCCCAGATAATCCTCAGAATAGTGTTCTGTAACATAAACCTTCGCTGCGGCCTGCGCTTCATCTGAAACACGAACCGAGTCTGTTCTGATATAAGTAACAAGACCAACGGTCCCGTGGCCTTTGATCTCAATTCCCTCATAGAGCTGCTGCGCGATCAGCATTGTCTTTTTTGTGAAAAAACCAAGCTTATTGGACGCTTCCTGCTGCAAGGTACTTGTGGTAAATGGCGGAAGCGGTTTTTTGACACGTTCCTTTTCCTCGACCTGTTTCACGATATAATCGTTTTTTTTCAGATCTGCCAAAATTTCATCGGCCAATTTTTTATTGTCAACAGTGATCTTTTTTCCGCCGCGTTCAACGAGTCTTGCGCTGAGCTGTTTCTTTTTCAGATCTTTTGCGGCCTCTTTGCCCATCTTTTCCAAAAGCGCAGTAATCGTCCAGTATTCTTTTGGAACAAACTCAAGGATCGCTTTTTCTCTGTCGCAAATGATTTTCAAGGCGGCTGACTGGACTCTTCCGGCAGAAAGCCCTCTTCGGATCTTTCTCCAGAGAAGCGGACTGATCTGATATCCTACAAGTCGATCCAGAACTCTTCTGGCCTGCTGCGCATCAACAAGTTTTTTGTCGATGACACGTGGGTTCTTTACTGCATTTTGTATCGTTCCTTTGGTGATTTCATTAAAAACAACGCGGCATTGCTCGGCTTGATCGATCCCGAGAAGATGTGCGATGTGCCATGAAATTGCTTCGCCCTCGCGATCAGGGTCAGTTGCCAGAAAAACGCGTTCGGCTGTTTTAGCTTCTTTTTTCATTGCCTTGATGACGTCTCCCTTTCCCCTGATTGGGATATACGCCGGTTCAAAGTTATTGTCTATATCGATCCCGAGCTTGCTTTTAGGAAGATCTCTTACATGTCCTACTGAAGCGATTACTTTGTATTTTGATCCTAAAAACTTACCGATTGTTTTTGCTTTTGACGGTGATTCTACAATGATCAGGAATTTATTTCCCATTTGTCCCCCTATTCCGGAATAGGTCTGTC
>CAZKCB010000242.1:0-3346 GCA_964550965.1 uncultured Oscillospiraceae bacterium | reverse complement strand
CTTTCACTTCCGGTAAGCTTTCAAGAATAGAAGCTTTAACAACGTCTTCAATGGTATTCTGGGCGGAGGGGCAAGAACTGCAGGCTCCGGTCAGTCTTATTATTGCGACACCATTCTCATATTTTGAGAGACTCGCCGCGCCATAGTGCGTGGAAAGCAAAGGATTCACCTTTTCTTCCAGCACTTTTTTGATCTTTTCTTCCATTCAAATTACCTCCTATTTATAGTATAAAGAGAATGCCGAGGCATTTCAAGGGTTTCCTGACAATTACGCGGAAGGCATCATTTTCAAAAGACTTTGACATCGCGTTTCAAGCAGTGTAGAATAAAAAACAATCATTGCGGTGCAGAAAATTCTGTTCCGCACAATTAGGCCATGCTAGGGGAGCCGCTGCCACATTGAAACGATGGGACAGCCTTTGCTGAGATTGCGGTTATAATCCGCATACCCTCACTACCTGATCCGGGTAATACCGGCGTAGGGAAGCACAATATCGACTTTTAAGGAAACTTCTTTCCATCTATTGGACATTTATTTCCCGGTCGATCTCTCTCCCCTCCTGCCGCGTAAGCTGAAAAGGAGGTTTTTTTATGTCAGCAGAACAACTTCAGGGATTTTTCGAATCCCTAACCGGCCAACTCATCACGGTGGCCGTCATCGTTCTCCTCTTCGGAGGAATCTTGATTTCGGGGAAGAACAAGAAGACCGATACAAAAGGTCTTGTACTTTCGGCAATCTTTGCCGCTTTGTATCTTGTCTTGAACCAGATCGTTCTTTTTCAATTCCCACAGGGCGGTTCGATCACTCTCTTCAGCATGCTTGCAATCACAAGCTGTGCTTATCTTCTCGGGGTCAGAAGAGCCGTTATGGCCGGCATGTGCGCGGGTCTTATCAGTCTGATTTTCAACCCTTATGTGATCCATCCACTGCAGCTTCTTCTCGACTATCCGCTTGCCGTCGGAGCCTTGGGATTTGGTGGTTTTGTCGCTAATCGAAAGGGCGGTTTGATACTGGGTTATGTGGTCGGCATACTCTGCCGGTATTTTTGCGTCACTTTGTCAGGTGTTGTTTTTTTCGGGCAATATGCAGCCGAAGGGTTCAATGCTTTGACCTGGTCATTGTATTACAACGGCTTCTATATCGGTGCGGAAGCCGCTCTGACCGTTTTGGTTTTGTCTTTCCCACCCCTGCGGCATATGTTTTCGCAGCTAAAAAAGCAGATCCAATAAGTTTTTTTCTAAAAAGCCCGGAGGGATTTTTTCCACCGGGCTTTTTATTGCTCCGATTTTTCAGTGCCTTTTAAAGTTTAATGATCCTTACAGCATCATCGTTGAAATCCGGTGTTTTTTCTCCCTCTGACAGTGCTCTTTCATAGAAGCCATCATCGAAAATAACCGGCATAAAAATGACATCTTCTTTCACATCATCCGAAAGGACAGCTACGACCGTCATTTTCCCGGTCTTGGATTCCAGAAGGACCTTATCGCCATCGCAAACTGCAAACCGCTCCGCAGTCTTCGGGTTGATGTTGATATAGAATACTCCCGCAAGTGCGGTCCTCTTTTCGTCACACTCCTTGCAGCGCCTTTCTGTCATGACCTGACCGGAAAGAAAAAGCAAGGGATATTCGGGATCCGAGGATTCCAGCTTTGCCTTGTAACCAGTAGGCATCAGCAAGGCTTTTCCCCCTCTTTTAAATCCTTCAGCATAAAGATAGGGGCTACCCGGATGGGCCTCCGTCGGACACGGCCATTGCAAAGATCCCTCTTTTTCAAGCCTTGCATAGCTTATCCCTGCATAGGAGGGTGTCAGGGCACGCATTTCGTTGAAGACATCCTCCGCAGAATGGAATTCGTTGTTGTACCCAAACCGTTTCATCAATTCATCAAAGATCTCCCAATCACTTTTTGCCTCTCCGGGACCATCTACAGCCTTGCGGATCTTTTGCACACGTCTTTCCGCACTCGTATAGGTTCCATCCTTTTCTGCGTAGCAGAGAGCGGGCAGAACGACATCCGCGAGTTTTGCGCTCTCAGTGAGGAAAATCTCCTGCACGATTAGAAAATCGCATTTCTTTAAAGTTTCCTCAACTCTGCTTCCAACCGGATCAGAAATGATTGGATCTTCACCAACAAGATAAAGCGCTTTCACTCTGCCATCCATGATCGCTTCGCTTACATCGTGAACGCCGAGCCCTACCTCCTGGTTTAGCTTGACACCCCAGGTCTCCGAGAACTTTTTATAAGCCTCCGCATCAAGTATGCTTTGGAAGTCTGTAAATTGCCCCGGAATGATCCCCATATCACAAGCACCCTGCCCATTGTTTTGTCCGCGAAGGGTATTTACACCGCAGCCCGGTCTTCCGACCTTTCCACTGACAAGAGCCAGATTGCTGGCATCCATGACTCCAATGGTCCCTGTAGAAAACTGAGTGATGTCCATCGCGTAATAAATAGGAGCTTTGTCTGCCGCAGCATAGATCCTTGCCGCTTTTCGAATGTCTTCCGCATCGATTCCGCAAATTTCTGCGACTCGTTCTGGAGTATATTCTGCGACAAGATCCTCAAGCTCTGCAAAACCTTCGGTCTTAGCGGAAACATAGTCCTTGTCGGCGAGACCTTCTGAAATAATAACATTCAGCAATCCATTGATTGCAGATACGTTCGTCCCCGGCTTGATTTGAAGGAACACATCGGCCTGTTTTGCAAGAGTTGTCCTGATCGGATCAATGACGATGAGTTTTGCTCCTTTGCGCACGGCCTCACCGATCCTGATTGCAAGAACCGGGTGCCCCTCCAAGGCGTTTGCCCCAATCACAAGAACGGCATCGGCCAACGAAATTTCAGAGAAAGAATTGGTCATTGTTCCGAAGCCCATTGTATTTGTAAGGCCTGCCACTGTATTTTCATGGTTGAGACGGCTGCAGCGATCGATATTGTTGGTCCCGATCACAGCTCTCATAAATTTCTGGAAAACATAATTTTCTTCGTTGGTTATGCGGGTACTGGACAGTCCTGCAATCGAATCCGGTCCGCTTTCCTTTTTGATTTGACTGAGGCGGGAAGTCGTGAAATCAAAAGCTTCTTCCCAAGGCACCTCTTCCAGCTTTCCGTTTTTACGGATCAGCGGCATTTTGAGTCTTTGGGGATCTTCTACAAAGTCATAACCGAACTTTCCTTTTACACAAAGGATGCCTTGATTGGCTTCGCCGAAAGCCGGTTCAACACCAACGACGCGATTTCCGCAAACTTTAAGATCCATCTGACAGCCTACACCGCAATGCGGGCAGGTGGTTCTGACCTTCGTTGTTTCAAGCGGAATGGGTTTCCTAATTGTAACCGTCGG
>CAZKCB010000241.1:0-3361 GCA_964550965.1 uncultured Oscillospiraceae bacterium | reverse complement strand
TTTGTTTGGCAGCAATTATTCCGCCGCAGTCACCTTGATCTGCCCCATGACTTCGCTGACAGGTGCATTGATGACCATATCGGCCCGAGAGTCCATTGCGTTTTGCTTTTCGTTGATGAGCACCATTTTTTTTCGTGAATAGAGGTGGATGAGCGCGGCTGCCGGGTACTCCAACAGCCCGGTGCCTGCAATGATGAGAAGATCCGCATTCAGCATGTCATACATGGCTGTTGTCATTGCTTCTTTGTCCAGTCCATCGCCGTAAAGAAATACTTCGGGAGTGAAAATCGCACCACACATATCGACGTCGCAGTACGGAATCCCGGGGTGCTCCAGTATTTCCAAAACCGTTCGCCGTCTTTCGCAGTCGGGGCAGGGGTTTCGCATGACGGAACCCAAAAGCTCCAGTACTTTTATGCTGCCGGCTTCCTGATGGAGGCCGTCCATATTCTGCGTAATGATCCGTCTTACCTTCCCCCGAGATTCGAGTTCCGCTAGCTTAAGGTGCGCCGCGTTGGGCTCTGCTGTAAGCAGCGGCGTCAGTATTCTGTCCCTGTAAAACTGGAAAAACTCTGCGGGCTTGCGTTGAAAGAAAGGGCGGCTGAGTATGGCCTCCGGTGGGTACCCGTATTTTTCAAAGTAATGCTCATCCATAGAACGAAAATCAGGAATACCGCTTTCGAGAGATACCCCGGCGCCGCTATAAAAGACAATGCTGCTGCTTTCATCGATCCACGCTTGCAGGGTCTCTATCTTTTCGCTCATGGGAAAGTCTCCTTACATCTTTTCATTATGCTGTCTTGCTGCTAATTATATGATATTTTTGTCTATAAATCTATATATGAAAAGCATGGGCATACTTGGATTTGGATGCTTTCGTTCTGAAGAGAAAGGGGTAAGGCAAAATCAATATTGAAATTTGGGTTGCTAATTTAAACGTATTTAATTATAATGAAAACTGTTAAATAAAATAAAACATAACGAAAACAAACTAAAACTAACTAACTGAGACGAAGAGGAGGAAACTCATGAAACTGTTCAAAAAAGTTTTGGCGCTAAGTATGGTGGTGGCAGTGATCTTTGGATTGTCTGTCATTTCAACTTGTGCAGCATCGAAAGTAAACGTAGCTATTGACAGCGATCCTATTTCGATTGCAGCCAAATATGGAACGCCATATATTGATTCGTCTGATCGGACTATGGTACCGATCAGAGTTGTTTCTGAAAATTTAGGGGCAAAAGTTGTTTGGGATGCCAAAACAAAAACGGCAACGATCGACGGAAACATCAAAATCAAAGTTGGATCTACTGCAATCAGTACCGCTTACGGAAGCATCACCATGGATACTAAAGCAGTAGTAAAATCGGATAGACTGTATGTCCCGCTCAAGTTTGTCGGAAATGCGCTTGGCTATGATGTCAAGTCAACGACGAAAGACGGTGTGATCACTGCCAATATCATCACAAAATCAAACCTCACAATATCAGCGGCCGCCAGCTTGAAAAACGCACTGACGGACATTCAGGCGCTGTATCTGAAAGAAAAACCAAACGCCAAAATCACGGTCAGCTATGGCGGGTCGGGTACACTGCAACAGCAAATCGAGCAGGGCGCACCGGTAGATATCTTTTTGTCCGCGGCAACCAGCAATATGAATACCCTGAAAGATAAGGGGCTCTTAGACAACGGTACGATCGAGAACCTCCTGCAAAACAAACTTGTACTGGTAACACCAAATGATTCCACTCTCAAAATCGATAGCTTCGCGGACATCACAAGCAGCTCGATCAAAAAACTTGCCTTAGGAGAACCAAAGACGGTTCCTGCCGGAAAGTATGCGGAGCAAGTGTTCAGCTACTATAAAGTGCTCGATAAAGCAAAGGTAAAAGCAGTTTATGCCAAGGATGTCACGGAAGTTTTGACCTGGGTAGAAAGCGTAAATGTTGAGGCAGGCGTCGTATATTCGACCGATGCGAAATCTTCCGATAAGGTAAAAGTCATTACTACTGCAAATACCGCTTCCCATGATCCGATCAATTACCCGGGAGCAGTCATAAAATCAACAAAACAACCCGTAGCCGCACAGGATTTCCTGAACTATCTCACTTCGGATGCAGCAAAAGCAGTCTTTGTGAAGTATGGCTTTACTGTTCTGTAAACGAAGGAGCATTTAAATGATCTTTGATCTTTCACCGGCATGGATATCCATTAAGATTACTTTTGTTGCAACGAGCATCATCTTTATTCTTGGACTTTCGGCGGCATGGTGGATGACAAATTACAGAGGCAGATGGCAGGGATTGCTTGACGGCATCCTTACTCTGCCTCTTGTTCTGCCTCCTACTGTGGCAGGTTTTGGCATCCTTTTGCTCATCGGAAACCACGGCCCTGTTGGCAAATTTTTAAACCTTTTTGGAGTCAATATCATCTTCTCGTGGTATGCGGCGGTCATCGCCTCGACCGTGGTTGCATTTCCCTTGATGTATAAAACATCGAAGGCTGCTTTTGAACAGATCGACCCCAATATACTGAACGCCGCAAGAACTTTGGGCGTGTCGGAATTCAAATTGTTCTGGCGGATCTCCGTTCCTTTGGCCTGGCCTGGGATCGCTGCTGCAACGACCCTTTCTTTTGCGAGATCCCTCGGAGAATTCGGGGCCACGTTGATGGTCGCAGGAAGCATTCCGGGCAAAACACAAACGATACCGGTTGCGATCTATTTTGCGACTTCGGGTGGAGACATGAAGACGGCACTGATTTGGGTGCTGATCATTTTCGCGATTTCCCTGACTGTTATGGTGGCAACAAATTACTGGAACAGCTATCAGGAAAAAATAAAGCTTGGGGCAGGGAGGAGATAAGATGGGGCTAACGATCGATATTGAAAAAAAACTCTCGGGCTTCAAACTGCAGATTGATCTTTCCTGCGGCGCTGAAATTATAGGCGTCTTAGGCGCTTCGGGTTCGGGGAAAAGCATGCTGCTGAACTGCATTGCGGGTTTGATCAAACCGGACAAGGGAAGCATTACTTTAAATGATGTTGCTTTTTTCGACTCTGCCAAAAAAATAAACATATCCCCGCAAGAGCGAAAGACAGGTTATCTGTTCCAAAATTATGCGATATTTCCACACCTGACGGTTTCTGAAAATATAGCCTTCGGTTTGGATTGCTTGCAGAAAAACGAACAAAAAAGAAAGGTCTCCGAGCTCCTTGAACGTTTTCATTTGGCCGATATGGGGGATAGATACCCTGCGCAGCTTTCCGGTGGACAGCAGCAGCGGGTCGCATTGGCTAGAGCAATGGCTGTCGAACCTCGGATCTTACTTTTGGATGAACCTTTTTCAGCGCTGGATTCTTAT
>CAZKCB010000240.1:0-3409 GCA_964550965.1 uncultured Oscillospiraceae bacterium | reverse complement strand
ACCGGTAACGGCATCGGCCGAGATCGCGCTGCTTAAAGTCGATGTAGGAACGCTTAGCGGAATAGCTCCTAAGAGACCTCCGGCCGGCAAAAGCCCAGCAGATGATTTGCGGGTAAGATTGCCGGAGTTGATCCCTAAGACTTTTGCAAAGTTATAATCCACTGTAGTGCTTTTTATTACTTTGATACCTATGATTTTATTGGATGTGATGTTGTCTTTATGAATGGCTTGAATATCATCTTTGGTTATGGCCAGGTTGTTTAACGCAGCGTATGTGATGGCATTGTTTTCTGCAGCCGCCCAGGCTGCAGAGCTCATATTGTCTGCCGGCAGCTCTTCGACAGCGGCAAGAACTGCGCTGTCGAGCGCATTTTGAAGCTTGGACGCTTCATTGTAGTAAACGCCGAAATCCAGCACAAATGCTGAAAATCCAACCAGGACGACCATCAGGATCGCAGTCATGACTGCAACCGATCCGGCCTGTTCACTATGAATTTTATCGATCATCCTTTTTAATCTGTTCATCATTCCAGCCTCATCGTACATTTGGAATCAAGGGCACATTTCCCATCCGTAAACAACGCTCCTATGATCGGTGTCAGCATGTCGACACTCCCGCTCACATCAACGGTGATCGAATCTTCAGTACTTGATTTTGTTACGATCACAGCGGTAGAATCAAGCGTCGGGACTCTGTCAGCAACGATTTCAGCCGCAATGGTCTCGTCATCATCCGTACTGCTGTCATAGTAATGTATCGCAGTATATCTGGCGGCTTCTCTCGATGCATTGTTGACCAGCAACTGATTACCGAATATGAATCCAAAATCTATAATGCCGCTGATAAGCAGCAAAAGCAAAGGCAACACCAGTGCAAACTCTACCATGGCCTGGCCTTTTTTACTTTTTAGATCCACAGATACCACCACCTTTATAAAATCTCGCTCATGACTGATCAGGAATCTTGTTTTCCTTGGCGCAAAACGTTTGAAACAACTGAGTATCTAAAGATATTCAGTTGTTTCAAACTTGCGCTGTTTTACTAAAATGTCAAACCTCTGAACATTTCGGTGATTTTCGGTCCGAGAATAGCCAATGCCGCAATAATCACTACCGCCATCAAACCGATAATTAGACCATACTCTACCATGCCCTGACCACTTTCTTCATTTTTGATCCAGCTCATAAACTTATTCATTTTAATTCTCCTTTCCAAAATATTTTCACCATAACTATAAAATATTGATCTTGTAATTACCTTGAGAGGTAAACTACCGTAATTGGTTTCGCCCTATGATGACTTACTATAATAATATGAAAGCAAGTGTAAAAACCATACCTGACATCATAAAAGGAGCGAAAGGAAGCATGCTCTTGAGCGTCAGTTTCTTTATTAGAAGGCCACCTGCACTGTAGACAAGAAAAGCTGCACTCATAATAATCAAAGCTGTCATAATATTTGGATATCCCAATACAAGTCCCATGGCACCTGCCAGTTTTATGTCTCCGGCTCCAACCTTGTCAAATCCGCTAAATCCCGCAGCTGCAGTAAAAAAGACGATCATGGCGATCATTCCTAAAAAGGATATCAAAACTGCTTTAAACCCGAATGTGACTGCCTGGAACGCAATACCCGCAACCACCATAACGAGCAATAACTCGTTTGGAACGATCCGTATCTGTATATCTATCATCGTGATGAGAATTGCAGTCGTGAAAAGAATCGAAGATAAAATAGCTGTTGCTATATTTTCCACCAGCAGGCTGGAAAGAAACCATGCAATCCCGTTAAGCAAAGCAAGTCCTGCTTTGGGCAGCAACGGCGAGTAGCGAAAATGAAAAGCATAGGAAAGACTTTCGGGGCTGCCTTTGTATAACGCAACTTTGCCCGCAATATTTTGGAGTCCAAACCCTAAAGCCGCTCCGATTATAAAAAAAATAATCTCCAATATATTGTTCATTAACCCACTCCACCCATCTGTTTAGATTTTATGTTGTAGTCGTCAATAATAATATTTTGCCAGATTAATAAGATGTCTTTCTTGTTACCATTTTGAAGTGCATTTAAACGTTTTTTAAACATATTTTGCATTTTTTATTTGGGATCGCCGGACTTTATATGGGATGCAAAACATTTTTCCTGCATTTTGATTCAAATAAAAAACTCGATGATAAAACCTGCTGCAACTGCAAATACTATAGTATACAAGAGATAGAGGAAAAAATTCCTTGCACCGAGAACAATTTTAACAGCTCCAAGATTGGTTATCTTTGTTGCAGGTCCGCTTATCATAAATGCCGCTGCAGATCCCATACTCATTCCTGATTTGAGCCATTCCGCAAGCAAGGGGATCGTTCCACCGCCGCACACATATAGAGGAACTCCTATCGTCGCTGCCAGTAACACACCGAACGCGCGCTGATTTCCAAAAAGGTCTGCAAAGGCATCCGCAGGGACATAACGCTGAAAAAGAGCTGAAAGAATGATCCCAAGCAGGAAATATCCGCCGGTTGCCTTAACGTTCCTCCAGATATTTTTCGCAAGCCGCAGCAGTATATTAGGATCGGTGTCCCGATCTGACGGTTCTGCGAAACCGCTGAAATCAAAAAAATTCTTTTTCGCAAAAAAGAATCTTACACAAAGCCCCGCCGTGATCCCGCAAATCAGGCACGAGACAAAACGAACGATCAAGGCTGTCCTTCCAAGCGCCGCGCTGTAAATGAGCAGCTGCGGATTCAGTAAAATGGAACTCATCATAAATGCAGCCAGCCAATCGTCCCTCATGCCTTTTTCGGAAAATGACGCGGCGATGGGTATGGTCCCATACATACAAATAGGCGACGCGATCCCGAGCAAGCTTGCCGGGATCAGCCCGAAGATTCCAAGACGCTTATTTTGCAGTGCACGAAATAAGGCATGGATTTTATTTTTGCCAAATACAGAGATCACCGAGCCAAGAAAAATCCCAAGCATCCAGTATTCTGCGATCTGGTCCAGTTGAATGCTGAAGTAGTACCAAAAATACAGGAGTTCACGGCTTATAATGTCAATCATCCAATTTCACCAACGTATATGTTTGGCTCCCAAGACCAATTTCCTCTGCATAGTCCAATGTGTGTGCACCATTTTTTGACTCGATGCGTTCTATCAGGTCCTGGCCATCCGAAGCTGCATAAACAAGATCCAGGCAGGCTTGATCGAGTGCGACAGGATCAAGAGAAGCCAGAATGCCGATGTCAGCCATAGTCGGTGCTGCAGGGCTTTTGACACAGTCACAATCTACCGATAAATTATTCATAACGTTAATGTATGCGATCTTACCATCAAGCGCATCTGCGCCTGCCTTGGCCGCCTCCGCCATCGCTTCCAGAACACCATCCTGATCTCCGCCCCAGGCATATCTCATCC
>CAZKCB010000239.1:0-3445 GCA_964550965.1 uncultured Oscillospiraceae bacterium | reverse complement strand
GCGCACATAAAAACTAGAGGCAAATTTTATTCTGCCTCTAGAAAAATAGTGACCTATTTTATTCTTCTTGGGATCTCACCCCAACAGTTTACAAAGAACCATCCTTTTGTGCTCCAGCCTTATCGTTCCTATGAATTACGAAGTATATTAGGACCGTGATCACGGCAAGTGCTATTGTCGAGATAAGCTGTAACCGAAGCTCTGGTATAAAGAACATCATGCCTACGGCAGCGATCAATACGACTACGATACCATATGACAGGTACGGGAAGCCCCACATTTTGATCGCATAAGGCAAATCAGGATTGGCCTTTCTCAACTTAATATGGGCCGCAACGATCATCCCGTAAACGATCAATGCAACAGCGCCGGCTGCATTGGCGATATAGGTGAACAAGTCAAAATCTGATGTTGATGTAAGCTGGATAATAACCGTTACATAGGAGAATGCGGTGCTTGCTATGACAGCGCGTACAGGAACACCATGCTTATTTAATTTTAACAGGAATTTAGGAGCGTTACCTTCCTTGGCCAGTCCGAACAACATTCTGGAGTTTGTATACAGAGCAGAGTTCAGGCAGGACAGGACTGAGGTTATAACAACGCATGTGACGATAGTTTGGGCATAGGGGATTCCGGCCATATCGAAAATAGATGCATAAGGGTTAAACAAATGCTCCTGATCGGTAGACGGAAGGACAAGTGCAATGATCGTGATCGAACCGATGTAGAAAAGCATAATTCTCCAGACAACAGAGTTGATAACTGTGTGAATTGCTTTACCAGGGTTGTCAGACTCACGAATTGCAATAGCGCCAATTTCTGCTCCAAAGAAGGCAAACATGATAAACAGTAAACCTAACGGAACAGAAGCCCAGCCCTGCGGCGCAAAGCCACCATGTTCTGCATTGAGTATATTGACCAGACCAGGAGCCGGGAACGACGGGATTAAGCCCACCATGATCAAAACGCCCAAGCCTAAGAAAACGCAAACAGTTGCGACTTTAATGATAGCGAACCAGAATTCAAACTCGCCATAATTTTTAACGCTGAAACAATTTGATAAGGTAAGTAAAACCGTCAGAACTAAGCTGATCAGCCACTTTACATCGGCAGGGAACACCGTGGGCAGAAGTGAATTCAGGAGTTCTGCTCCGAATACAGCTTCCAGCGCAATAATGTACATCCAGAAAAACCAGTACAACCATCCGGTTATATGCCCTCCCAGCGGGCCAAACGCTTCAGTAGCAAATGCCATAAAAGATCCGGTGGTATCGAGACGTACACTGGTCATTTCACCGAGCATTCTCATGACACATAGCACAAGCAAGCCGGCAAGAACATAAGCAAGAATAATAGCGGGTCCATAAGTTAAAATTCCTTTGCCGCTTCCAAGGAATAGGCCTCCTCCAATTACGCCGCCTATTGCGATCATGGTGATATGCCGCTGTTTAAGGCCTCTTTGCAATCCATCCTCGGATTTTTCAGTCACATTTTGCATATATTTATCTCCTCTCTAAAATATAAATCCTGTTTTTTTACATTTTTTGTAAGAATTATTCCTATTCTATAATAATTACGATTTTTTTTATCCTCCCCTCTCTCTTATTTTGATTAAATTCTTATTGGTATCTTACTAATTACCCCCTAATCCAATGATTTAATCTTTTTTCTTGTTTTGATTAAATTCTTATTGGTATCTTACTAAAGCAAAAATGAAGCCAATTTTCACGAGTTGAAAAAAATATCGTTTGAATAGTCTGAAAATATTGAAAATTGTGGCCAAAACGAAATGGAGGATTGGACAAAAAGAAAAATCCGCTGCTAAGCGGATCCATACATTGAAAAAAATTGCACACATCAATGAAATTTATTTCGCTTTCCGGTCCGTGACCCCCGAAAAGGCCAGAATGTGGGCCCACAAAAAACTCTCGTCATTTATGATATGGCTCTCTTGCCAGTATCTTAAACCCCCGATACACCTGCTCAAGCAGGATCACGCGCATCAGCTGGTGGGGAAAGGTCATTTTTGAGAACGAAAGTTTGAGATCCGAACGCTTCGAAACTTCTTCCGAAAGGCCGAGCGAACCCCCGATCACGAAAACGAGATCGCTCTTTCCTTCGAGCCCAAGGTCCCCGATTTTTTCCGCCAGACCTTCGGACGTCAATTCTTTGCCCTTGATCTCCAACGTAACGACGTAGGCAGTATCTGAAATCCTTTTTAAGAGCCGTTTCCCTTCGGCAGCGACAACCTGTTCCTCTTCGGCTTTCGACGCGTTATCCGGGAGTTTTTCTTCCTTGAGTTCGTCGATTTCCAGGTTGCAATAGCGGGAAAGCCGTTTTGAATATTCCAAAACGGCTTCGACCCAATACTTTTCTTTTAATTTTCCGATACAGACGATCGTCAGATTCATTTATTTCCTCTTATTTTCCGGAAACGCCGAGCTTCACTTCTTTTTCCAGTTCCTTTTTGTCACGATAGATCTTCAAGGTGACTGTTTCTCCGGGCTTATAGGCAAACAGCGAACGTGTTAGCTGTTCCATTGTTTCGATCTTTTTGCCGTCGATCGCCGTAATGACATCGCCGGCCTTCAGTCCGGCGATATTTGCAGGAGAACCTTCGCCGACTTCACTTACATAAACGCCCTTGTCTGTTCCGAGGTCTTCATTGGGATAGTACTGGTGGTAAAGTTCCACATTCGCCCCGCTGATGCCCATATATGCTTTTTCAAACTTTCCGTTCTTTATGATCGCTTCGACGATCGGTTTTGCCGTGTTGATCGGGATCGCAAAACCAAGACCTTCGGCAGAAGCTGCTTTCGCACTGTTGATGGCTATGACCTGTCCTTCGCTGTTGAGCAAGGGCCCGCCGCTGTTTCCGGCGTTGATCGATGCATCCGTCTGCATCAGGCCTTCCATCGTCGTTTCTTCCCCATTTGCGGAAACAGTGATCGTTCGATTGAGTCCGCTGATAACGCCTTGCGTCACGCTTCGCTCAAAAGCCATACCGAGCGGATTTCCGATTGCCACGGCATAGGCCCCTATGTTTACATCGTCTGAATCGCCAAGCTCTGCTGCGATGAGTCCGTTTGCTTCGATCTTGACCATCGCAAGGTCAAGCGTGGTATCGTTCCAAAGAACCTTGCCGGAAAGCTCACTGCCGTCGGAAAGCTGAACGGTGATCGTCTCAGCCTTGCCGTCACTGATCACATGTGAATTTGTAAGGATATATCCCCTGGAATCAACGATGAGCCCTGTCCCGACGCCTTCCTGGACACCGCTGCTCGTCATTCCAAAGAAATTCTGACTGACGACCTCTGTTTTGGTGCTGATCCCGACCACGGAAGGAATCACCTTTGCGGCAAAGGCTTCAGCCGTTTTTTCCTGCGTGCCGACATGGCCGATCAGCGCCAGCTTGCCGAACAGGTCATGAGCATCCAGTTCG
>CAZKCB010000238.1:0-3477 GCA_964550965.1 uncultured Oscillospiraceae bacterium | reverse complement strand
GTCTATAGCAATCCCCGCCATCACGCCCGAAACCATTCCCTGATCCATGGCATCAAACATCCATCCGATACCGGTCAGGAGCAGAATTTTTTTCAGCATAGGTGTTGAAGGCAATTTATCGATTCGAAAAGCTAAATGTGACATCTCTCTCACCTTTTTTCATAATATTATTTAAAATTTCTTGCCAGTTCAAATTCTTTCTTGATTTCTTCGCTGGGCTCTTTCGTTGCAAGTGAAACGACAAGAATAAGGACACAGGAAAGCACAAATGCCGGCAGCAGTTCATAAATACCGAATGCTCCGCCCATCGGTTTGAGTACGAGTTTCCAAAGGAAAACCATGCCTGCACCGGAAAGCATTCCTGCGATAGCACCCGCTCTTGTCGTTCTTTTCCAGAAGAGAGAGAACAGCATTGTCGGCCCGAAGGTTGCGCCAAAGCCTGCCCAGGCAAACGATACGACGGTAAAGATAACACTGTTTTCATCCATTGCTATGATCATTGCGCAAATAGCAATTACAAGCAAGGTAATACGGGATACGTGCAAGACAGTCCGATCGGTAGCTTCTTTTTTCATGATGCCTTGGTAGATGCACTTTGAAAACGCACCTGCAGCGATCAGAAGGTATGAGTCCGACGAGCTGATGGTAGCAGCGAGAATTCCTGCCATTACAAGGCCTGCAAAAATAGGCACAAAGAAATTCGTCGAAAGAAGAATAAATATGCTCTCCGCACCACCTTGTGTATTAAAGGCTGTCGGATAAAGCGATCTTCCTATGATACCGATCATAACAGCCGCGCAAAGTGAGATCGCACACCAAATAACAGCGACTCTTCTTGAAAGCTTCAATTCCGAAGGATTTTGGATCGCCATGAATTTCATCAGAACCTGTGGCATCCCGAAGTAACCAAGTCCCCAGGACAAGGTAGAAACTACGGTCAATCCGACATACGGCAAAGCCTCTCCGAAAACAGGCGTGCCGGAAGCACTGACCTGCTGCACTCCGTCCGCCATGACCGGCGATGCGATCCCAAAGAATTCAAGAAATCCGGGGATCTGCTGCACATTCGCAAACACAGCATCGATACCTCCGGCGCTGCTGATCCCTGTAACCAAAACAGCGATCAGTGAGAAAAACATGATGATGCCCTGCATAAAATCAGAAACACTTTCTGCAAGAAAGCCTCCGATAAAGGTGTAAGCGACAACAAAAAGAGCTCCTACGATCATCATGTATTGGTACTTGATGTCAAACAAAGTTCCAAACAGCTTTCCGACCGTTACAAAACAGCTTGCTGCATAAACGGTGAAAAATACAAGGATAAAAAGAGCTGCAATCGTCATGAGAATCTTTTTGTTCTCCTTAAAACGGTTGCTGAAAAAATCGGGGATCGTAATCGAATCGTTTGCGATCACGGTATATCCGCGAAGTCTTTTTGATACGAACAGCCAATTCAAATAGGTTCCGATCAGAAGACCGATGCCTGTCCATGCCGCGTCACTGACTCCATACCAGTATGCCACTCCCGGCAATCCCATGAGAAGCCACCCGCTCATATCCGAAGCTTCTGCACCCATCGCAGTGACCCAAGGTCCTAACGTTCTTCCTCCAATGAGATAATTCTCACTGCTTTCGTTTGCTTGTTTTGCATAATGCACCCCGATCCCGATAACAACCGCCACATAGCAGCACATCGAGATCAAGATTTGTACTTTATCAGGCATTTGATCTGCTCCTTTACTTCTTTTATAAATTATTAAAAATGCTTATAACAAAACAGAGGATACCATAAATCGGCTCCTCTGTAAACCTTAGAATGTATGAGGTCCTAGCTCCTCAACTTACTTTTGTTCTTTCTTCCACTCCTGAATTACGCTCAATGCATCTGAAAAATCAAAGTTTCGGATGTGCCTCTCGATTTTTTTTGAAGCATCTCCGAGGAATGAGTTCAAAACCATTTTAGACTCCTCAAAAGCTTCTGCTGCTGCGGTATCATTTTTTTCTAAAAGATCTTCTATATCATTCAGAGTTTCTTTAATTCCGGTAAGATCCCCATCCCTGCGCCCCTTGGGTTTGACAAAAGCTTCAGGTTCAGGGAGCTTTTCCTGAAGGTCCTTGATCAGTTTATCCAGTTCCAAAGACAGAGCCTCCAGCCGTTTTTTCAATTGCTGTGGATTGGTGTTTGCTGCGCTGAGCTTTTCGGTTTCCGAAGCAAGATAATGGATCCTCTCTGCGCCAAGATTTCCGGCAACTCCCTTCAGTGCATGCACAATTGAGCGAATACCCTGATAGTTATTTTCTGCAAGATCTTCGGTAATGGTCCTCGCATCGTTCTCGTGGCTTTCCGCAAAAAGTCTCAGGAGCCTTATATAATGCGCCGCATCTCCCTGCATTATTCTTAGCCCGGCATTTATATCAAGTCCGCTTATCTGTTTTAAGTGCTCAAGATCTTGTACTTCAAAGGAAACAGCTTCCTCTGAAAGTTCTCTTTCCTTTAAAATTGGGATCCCTGTACCAGCCGCTTCGATCTTTCTTTTGGGGGCGATCCATTTTACCAGGGCGCGGAACAATTCATCGGGCTCGACCGGTTTTGGAAGATGATCGTTCATACCGGCTTCGATGCAGCGTCTCCGATCTTCTTCAAAGGCATTTGCGGTCATAGCCAGAATCGGTACATTTCGACCGCCGACAAGCTCTCTTATTTCTTTCGTTGCCTGAATACCATCCATGACCGGCATCTGAATATCCATGAGAATCAGATCATATCGCACGGATTCTACGATATCTACGGCTTTTTTCCCATTATCGACAACGCTTACGATCATTCCAACCGACTCAAGCAGCTGGCAAGTCACTTCCTGATTGATGACATTGTCCTCCACAAGAAGAACGAGCGCTCCTTTGCGCATATATAATTGATCCTCAAGTCCCTTGGGGTCCATCGCAGGCATCATACCCGGTATCTCAAAGAGCAGTTCTGCCAAGGAATCAACGAGCGAGGAGCGAGTCAGCGGCTTATTTAGCACATGGCTTAACTTCACTCTTTCCAATTCTTCCTGCGAAAGCTGATCTCCATAGGCTGTAACCAATAAAATAGTCGGAGGACTCAGCAAATCCAAGGAATGCATCATAAGGGCTGTATCGATTCCATCCATGTCAGGCATTTTAAGATCAAGAACTAAGATTTTATAGGGTTCGCCCAAGCTGTCCGCCGCTTTAAGCTCCTCGAGACCTTTCAGACCGGTTTCTGCTACTTCGGGGCGAAGTCCAAGATCCGAAAGCATTTCTGCCAAAATGGTACGGTCTTCCTTTGAATCATCAATGATCAGCACCCTCATCCCTTCAAAGGATTTGATATGGGCAGGCTTCGGAGGCAAGAGAGCAGAAATCCCGAATGGGATCTCAACCCAGAAAATACTTCCCTTTCCTTCTTCACTCTCTACATTTATACTCCCTTGATGCATCTCTACAATCCAT
>CAZKCB010000237.1:0-3500 GCA_964550965.1 uncultured Oscillospiraceae bacterium | reverse complement strand
GTTGGAACGGATGACAGCAGCCTCGTGGTCCAGAAAAACGGAGCTGCAGCAAAAACATACTCTACGATCACTTTTTTGAAAAACGGATTGCAAACTGTGAAATACAGCAGCATAAACGAACCCGAAGGGATCGCCGTCGACAGATTGCTGGGTCTTTCCGGCGTGACACTTGTAAACACTGATACGATCAAACTTTATAATGGTGATACGCAGATCCTTTCTTCCACGGTTTCGTCGGCCGATGATATCTATATTTCGCCTGATGCGAATCCGACGACACATATTTTAGACAAAGACACGCCGTTTGATATGGTATATCAGTTAAATGGCACGACAACAGAAGTTCCAATCACGAAGATAGATGTCATTTCCGCGGCGAGCAGCACGACCCCCGGAGGCGGCGCCGGAGCTGGTGGCGCGGTAGTTGAAGAGAACAAACCCAAAATTCCGAAAGAAGAACTTGAAATCAAAAAAGATACTGAAGTTAAGGACGGCACCGTTGCGGCTACAACAGAAACAGCATCTGCAAATGGCATAAAAACAACGGACAGCGTTGTGGGAACCGTAAGTGGAGGTAAAGCTGCCAGCAGCGTTTCGGCAGGCATTTTCAATGATCTTGTCTCAAAGGCAAAGACAGCAGAGGCAGGCAGCACAGACAAAACCGCAAAATCGATCATCGAAATCAATCAAACGCTATCCACCACCGAAAAAGGCAGCACACTGAAAACGGAAGTAGCAATACCCGTAAGTGGGGTGTCTTCGATGCTCTCAAATACAAAGTCCGATCTGAAAATTACAACAGCGGTTGCAGAGATCACTTTTGATCAGACCTCACTGAAAACCATTGCTGAAAGTGCAGCAGGAAGCACATTGAGTATTTTGTCAGAGAAACTGACTTCTTCGGATAATGCCGCAGTGCAAAAACTGATTGGTGAAGGAAGGCCTGTGTTTGATTTCAATGTGCTTTCCGGAGACAAAAAAATAACAAGTTTCAGTGGCGATGTATCTGTTTGTGTTCCCTATACTCTTGGCGCCGGAGAAAAAGCTGACGGTATAGTCATCTATTATATCAGTGAAGACGGCATCGTAAACCAGGTCAAAGGTGCATCCTACAATGCGGCAACCGGACTTGTAACGTTTACGACCAACCACTTCTCAAAGTACGCAGTCGGCTATGACGAAAAAGCGGCACAGGCAAGCCTGTTTCGTGACGTGAGCAAAACAGACTGGTATTATGGCGATGTAAAGAGCGCCTATGAGGCCAAACTTTTCAGCGGAACAAGCGCCACGGATTTCAGTCCGAATGCGAGCATGACCCGAGCGATGTTTGTAAGTGTTCTCAATCGACTGGCCGGCGGACAAACCACTGCAGGCGCAGAAAAAAACTTTTCAGATGTTCCCGGGAATTCCTGGTATGGGAAAAATGTAGTGTGGGCAGTCAAAAACGGGATCGTAAGCGGAACCGGTCAGAATACCTTCGCGCCCGACTTAGCTGTAAACCGGGAGCAAATGGCGGTCTTCCTTTATCGCTATGCCGAATTTGCTGGTTATGACCGGACTGTTTCAACTTCTTCGTCCCTAGCATCCTTCCGTGATGCCGCAAGCGTTTCTGACTGGGCAAAGACAGCCCTTGTGTGGGCGGTCGAAAAGAAGCTCATTACAGGAATGGGGGGCTCTTTGCTTGCACCGCAGGGAAAAGCTACGAGAGCACAAGTTGCTTCGATCATAGGCCGTTTTGGAAAACTCTCACCCAAAAACAGCGGAAGCACAACAAGCACAGGAACAGCTACAACTACAGGAACAACTACAGGCAGTACAGATAAGAAAACAGGTTTAGGAAAATACGAGTCGGTTCCGAGTACAGATGAATACTTGACTGTCAAGGGAAGCGGACTCAACAAAACCTTGTATTTTACGTTGAGCAATCTTAAAAGTTTAAAAAATTATACAGTAAATTATACGGGAAGAAACAAGGAAAACAAAAATGCACGGCAATACCTGACATATACCGGAGTCAATATTGCAACTCTCCTGAATCTCGCAGAATGGAACGGAACGGGAAAAACGATGCAGATCGTTTGCTCGGATGGCTATTCGAAACGTTATGATCTTTCTGAGATCATGAATGACATGGTTGCGTTTGCGAACAACGAAGATAAGACCGGTTACTGGGTTCCGGCGATGATCGCTCTTGTGGATTCGGATCCGGAGTATGTTAAGAGTGAAGGAACCCCTTTCCGTCTTGTATTTGGACAGGAAGCAAGCGATACGGAAGATTCGATGAGCTTTAACATGCAGGGATGGGCCCGGTATGTGAAAAGCATAGAGGTTTACTAAATGAAAAAAATCGAACAAAAGCAAAAAAAAGTGATACTGACCTTCTGGATCGTTTTGCTTTGTGCAGCCACCGCGCTTTGCGCGGGCGGCTGCGGCAAAGCGGAGTCTTCTGAGACCTCCGCAGCGCAGAAATCTGCTACGGAAGAAGTCATTACAAAAGGAGCCATCTCAACACCCGGTGCTGTTCAAACAGAAGAAGCAAAAGCAGTAAAAGAAGAAAAAGAAAAAGCTGCAGGTGTCACAGAAAAACCAGGAGCGGCAGTGCCTTCAAACGCTGAAAAAAAAGCGGACACCGAAGAAAGTTCTGCCCTTACGATTGCAGGAAAAGGGCTTGCCAGCGAAGTGACGTTTTCTTTAAAAGAAATCGAAAAAATCGGGATCGAATCCTATACTTACAGTTTTCGTAATAAAGAAAACAATAATGCGAGGCAGACTGCAACTTACAGCGGAGTTCCGCTTACTGCGCTGCTTGAAGCCGCAGGCTGGGATGGCAAGTCCGACAAGATCCGGATTTCCTGCAGCGATGGATATACGGGGAAATATTCTATTGAAGAAATCGATGCTTTCTATGCGTTTAAAGGAGAAAACGATACAGCCGGGACGGCTGTTCCTGCCATGATCGCCGTACTTTCGGAGGGCGATCCGCTTGGAAAAGGCAAGACATACAGCGCAAAAGACGGCGCGCCGCTTCGGCTGGTCTATGGTCAAGCTGATTACGATTGTGATGAAATGAAAGATTTCAACACGCAAGGCTGGGGTTTTTACCTTTGCAAGATCGAGATCCTTTGATCCGAAAAATTGAGAACGGGAAAAACATAAAAAGAAAGAAATGAATGCAATATGCAAAACTATTTAAACAAATTTACCATTTATGAATTGATAATCATCTCCATCATGGCCACGATCGGAATTGCCTTAAAACCGATCGTGGTACCGATCGCACACCTGATTTCCGGTCCCTTTATGGTTCCGGGAGGCGCCGTCGCAGGCGGACTTTATATGCTCTGGCTCGTTGTCGGAATGGGTCTGGTCGGAAAAATCGGAACCGGCACATTGATTGCGTTGATTCAGGCCTTGCTTGTTTTGTTTACCGGAATGGTCGGATCTCATGGGATCATGTCTCTTTTTACCTATACGATGCCCGGCCTCGCAATGGATCTTGT
>CAZKCB010000236.1:0-3501 GCA_964550965.1 uncultured Oscillospiraceae bacterium | reverse complement strand
TGTAACCGGCTTCTTTTGCGAGTGCTGCAATATTGACCGGCGAGTGGGGAATGCGCATGTTTTTGATGAGAAAGTCCATATCGAGGGTCCTTATATTTCCTTGAAAACCCGGAAGTATTCCGGACTGGGCATAAATATACTCGGCCCAGCTTCCGATGATCACGACATACCTCAGCATATTATTGTCATGTAAAAGTTTTATAAAGTTCCAAAAATCTTTGTATTGCAGGTTGTCCATCATTTCACCAGTTTCTCAAGCTTCTTTAAGTTGGAAGAGACCTCTTTAAGGGATTTCTTTAATTTCTTTCGACGTTCCGTCAGTTTCTTTTTTTCATCAACTTCAGCTACGGGGACATAGGAACTGATTATCTTATCCGCAGAGCGCTTTTGCAAATAGTAATAAGGTTTTTCGTTGATGATCTTTGTCGACAAATAGCTGTCAGGAAGGTCCTCAAGTTCTTTTTCTATGGCTTCTTTGATTTTCAGAGAGCGTTCGTATTCTTCTTTTAAGAGTTCATCCAAAATAGACATCAGAGCAACTTCCTTTCATTTATTAACCTACAATATAAAAATAGATGATGATGTAGGTTAATGAAATAATAATACGAATTAACCTACATGTCAATATAATTTGTTGATGTAGGTTAAATGATGGTTTCGTTTTCTTTCCCTTATAAATCATGATTTAAAAAATACAGATAATAGCTGAAAATATTGAAAAAATATGGTAATGTAATATATAGCAAAGATAGCAAAAGGATGATAGATTTATGTTTAAACGCATATATGTGGGAGTAATTAACAATGACAGACTTTTTGTTAAGTTCGACTACGATGAAGAGAGCATAAGAAGGATAAGGGAAATCAATGACCGGAGCTGGAATCAGCAGGAAAAATATTGGACGATTCCGTATACCGATGAAAATATCGAAAGATTAATAGCGATTTTCGGCTTTCGGCATATTCACTTTCAAGAGTCGATGAACATTCCCGAACCGCCGAGCGAATCAAAAAATACTTTTCGTGAAATTGAAAAGGCAATCGACGATTATTTAAAATTGAAAGGCTATAGCCCAAAGACCATAAAATCGTACCGAAACAATGTGACCCGATTTTTAACGTATGCGGCTAAGGCCCCTGAAAAAATTACCAATGATGATATCAGAAAATATATGCTGTTCCTTTTGGAAGAACAGGGAACTTCGCATTCCTATGTCAATCAAGCCTTGAGTGCCATCAAGATATATTTCAAGGAAGTATTGGATCGGGATGACATTGCCTATCATCTGCCAAGACCTAAAAAAGAAAAGACATTGCCCGAAATCCTGAGCAAGGAAGAAGTCGGAAGGATCCTCAGCAACATACAGAATATCAAGCACCGGGCGATCCTTTATTTGGTTTATTCCTCGGGCCTTAGAGTCGGTGAAGTCGTAAGACTGAAAGTAAATGATCTGGATCAGGACCGCATGCTTTTGCGTGTAGAGCAGGGAAAAGGAAGAAAAGACAGATATACATTATTGTCTCAAGTAGCATTGGATATCGTAAATAAATATATGGCGATCGAAGAACCCGAGGACAGATTGTTTCCGGGTGGCAAAGAAGACAGCTTTTTAACTGAAAGATCCGTTCAAAAGGTGTTCAAGGACGCATGCGATAAGGCGGATATCAAGAAAAATGTATCCGTGCACACACTGAGACATTCTTTTGCAACGCATTTGCTCGAAAGCGGGACCGATATCAGGTATATCCAGGAGCTCTTGGGGCATAGCAGCTCAAAGACCACTGAAATATACACACATGTATCAAACAATAGCATAAGAAAGATACGAAGTCCCTTGGATGATATCTTTTAGCACATCGCCATTTTCTCTGCCAAATAAACATTTTCCCGAAACACAATTCGCAAACACCCATGGCGGGAAATACATTCCCGAAACACACTAAAAAAGACGATTCGGGAATGCAGTAGTTATATGTAATAGGCCTATGGTTTGCCCGACATCCTTGTCGGGCCGATAAAGACAGAAATGGTAAAGGCAAATAAATGGACAAAAATATCAAAGGATTTATAGAACAATTAGCTACGGAGCCTGATGTGCCAAATGCGTTTAATCCCTACAATTACGAGGTGGACAGTAACGAGATTAGGCGTAAGAATTTGTATAGCTATTTGATTGAAATGAAGAGCCGAAACCCTAAAATTCTACTTGTTGGAGAAGCTCCTGGGTATAGAGGTTGTAGATTAACTGGAGTACCATTTACAAGTGAATTCATTATCAAAAATGGAATAAGCGGTTTATCCTTATTTGGCGAAGGTAAAGGATATCAATTAGAAAATTCGTGTTTGAAGCCAACTAAGGAAAGTACCGCTACAATGTTTTGGGAGATTATAGAAAAATACGAGTTTGTACCTTTAGTATGGAACGCTTTCCCGTTTCATCCGCATGAATGCAATAATGATAAATCAAACAGAGCGCCTAAGAATGAAGAGTTAGGGATAGGCAGTAAGTACATAAATACATTAGTTGGACTTTTTCAGGTTAAAAAAGTAGTAGCGATAGGTAATAACGCTGAAAAAGCATTATTAAATTGCAATATTAGTTGCGAGAAGATAAGGCATCCCTCGAATGGTGGAAAGCAATTGTTTGAACAAGGAATAAAAAAGATTATTGATTAGCGTATGCCGCGTCCATGCGGCATACTGGCGGCCTACTACACATAACAAAGCACTCACGCTGACGGCCCGTTCAGTAAAGTTCGTGCCTGGGCTGCCTGATTTCTAACAAGGATGGGCAGCCACACCCCATCACCGGGTGCAAGCACCGCCTACGAAGAGAGTCGAGGCGGTCCGGTTCAGGGGCGTCGTGAGTGCGGAACGTTATATGAAAAATGGCGTGGTGGTGCCTTCGGCACCGAGGAAAAGGAGACAAGATGATTCAGTCAATCGTTCACATAGCAATTGTTGTAAACGACTATGATGAAGCAATTGAATTTTATACGAAGAAGCTCAATTTTGTTTTGATTGAGGATACTTACCAAGCAGAACAAGATAAACGTTGGGTTGTTGTTGCTCCACCCGGATCGCAAGGCACAACGATTTTGTTGGCGAAAGCATCAAAGCCGGAGCAGCATTCATTCGTGGGAAATCAAGCAGGCGGTCGGGTGTTTCTTTTCTTGGGAACCGATGATTTTTGGCGAGATTACAACGAAATGAAAGGGCGAGGAATCGAGTTCGTAAGAGATCCGAAAGAACAGGATTACGGGACGGTCGCAGTATTTAAAGATCTGTATGGAAACCTGTGGGATTTGGTTCAATTTGCTCAGAATCATGCAGTGGCTAAACGATTTTTAGCCCGTCAAGAATAAAGGCAAAGGATTTAGCCCGTAAAGAATTGGTTCACAGATAAGACCGATAGCCATTCTTCATATAACAAAGCACTCACGCTGACGGCACGTTCAGCAAGGTTTGTGCCTGGGCTGCTGATTTTTCACAAAGTTGGG
>CAZKCB010000235.1:0-3505 GCA_964550965.1 uncultured Oscillospiraceae bacterium | reverse complement strand
CGGGTAACCGCTTCCATCCCATTTTTCGTGGTGATAGACCGCAATCAATTCTGCTTCTTCAAGAAAAACCAAAGACATCGGTTTGCTTTCTCTGACGTTGCCTGCATTTGCGACAATTGCTCTGTTGATTGCCCCACGGATGGCGTTGCCTCCGATCTGGCAATGCGTTTTCATTATTTCAAATTCTTCTTCGGTCAGTGCGCTTGATTTTAATAGAATATGATCCGGTATTGCTATTTTTCCAACATCATGAAGCGGGGCCGCTTTGACGATGCTCGTGAGATAAGCGTCGGAAAGTCGTCCGGCATATTTCGGATTCATCTGCAGCCTTCTTCCAAGAAGCTCAACATAGGTCTGCGTCCGTAAAATATGATCTCCGGTGTGAAAGTCCCTCGTCTCTGTCAGACCGCTGATGACACTCATCGATATATCCTGAACCAATTGGTTTTCTTCAAACCTTCGGTTTACTTCTGCTTCCAGCCATGTGTTCTGGTCTTTCAGAAAATCTCTCGCTTGTTTGAGCTCGATATGGGTCTTGACCCGTTCCACAACGATCGCCGGCCGAAAGGGTTTTGTAATATAATCAGCCGCACCAAGACGGAATCCTTTTTCTTCGTCGATAATGCTGTCAAGGGCTGTAATATATATTACAGGAATATCTTTTGTCTTCGGATCTTGCCGTAGTTTTGAGAGAACCTCATAGCCGTCCATTCCAGGCATTACAATGTCGAGCAAAATCAATTCCGGAAGAGGTTCGATCGTAACAGCCCGCAAAGCATCCTCGCCTGATTTGCAGGCTCTGACATGAAAAGAACCATATAAGGTTTTACTGAGCACAGAAAGATTGATGGGTTCGTCGTCGACAATTAGAATAACCGGCTTCTCCATTTGTACACCTCATAATTTGTAACTGTTCAGCTCGCCTGACTTGCAAATCAATATTTATTAATTCCCTCGATTACGGCGTTTAAACTCGAAAAGAGCCCTTGCTTTTGTATATAGACGGAAGAATGCATAAAAAATGCAAAAACGCTCTGCGAAGTATTTTCGCAAGCGCTCATTGCTGTTTTTAAGCTGATCTCAATATCATTATATTTTATGTTCGTTGAGAATTTGCAATTTTTTTGATCGGCTTTTCAAGAAATCCATAGAGGCCTTCTGTGAAAATCTGATATATTTTCGCGACCGGAGGTCTTGAAAGGAGCCAGACTGATGCCGCCGCTATCAATGCAAGTGCGATATAGGCAGTCACATTGCTGGCGTGAAGCGAAGGCATACCTTTTATCAAATAGCGGATCACAATATGGAAAACATATACCGGCATTGTATTTTGTCCGATCAAGGTCAGCCATGTCTTCTTTGATGGAAGAAGATTTATAAAAACAAAGATCCACAGCAATGCCAAAAGCGAAAGGACGATCCTGACGCCGATGCCCTCGATATTGCTAAGACCCGAAGACGCATAGGAATATTTCATGTACCAGTTCGATAGAGGCCAGGGGTTCAAGGCCGCAAGCAAAGCCGTCGCAGCTATAAGCCCTCCAAGAACTATCACTCCAAGCGTTTTGGGGATTTCCCGCAGCTTATCGATGTGCTCCTTTTTACAATAATAGCCGAGCACAAAAAACGGCAAGAATCCAAAGGTCCTCGCAAGCGAAAATCGCTCATCTAAAAAAGGAACGCAGCCTGAGAACAGCGAAATTGCGATGCTTAGAGGCACAAGCCACTTTATTTTTACCAAAGTTGCTAAAGAAACACGGTAAAAAAACAAGGTCAGCAAAAACCATAGGGCCATCGTCGGATTAAAAAGATCCAGTGTCGCATAGCCAAAAATCAAGTATCTGACGAGATACATCACCGGCATCAAAAGAAAATATGGGAAAAGCAAGGATTTAAAAGCAGTATCCCTGCATTTCAGAACGTTTTTTGAGAAAAAACCGGAGGCAAACAAAAAGCCCTGCATGATAAAAGAAAAAGAAGCGATGTAAACCGCCCCCTCAAAGGAAGATACCTGAAAAGCAGTGCCGACGCGGTAATAATGCGCGATCACTACTGCAAACACGAGAACTGCTTTCATATTGTCAAATAAATAGTCACGCTCTTTCGAAGCAGCAATCTTTTCCTGCAAAGTCATTCTCCTCTGGACGTTTTCTTACTGCCGATTCTATCATATGGCAGTCAAGCAGTCAATGCCAAGGGCTTGAAGTTCAATGGTCCAAGCACAGAAGGGAAAAAGCCGGTTATTCTTTTTTGATAAAACCTTGCTTTTCTATCGTGTATTTTCCGCCGCTGTTGGAAAGCAAGGTATAACCCATTTTTTGATCTTCATTTTTGCGATGATAAACCATCAGCTGATCATTTTTCTCAGGATCGTTGGATTCGTAGATTCTGGCACCTGTACAGTAATCCGTCATATCCGGATGGGCTTGGCTGGTCAAAACCCCGCTTTCGTTAGTGATCATAAGGAAAGTATTCTTATACGTTTCAATGGCTTGCTTTCGTCCGTCTTTTGAGCCGTCAAGGATCGTCAGAAGTTCAGCAAAGTGTGGTCTCTCATTTTCTCGTTTTCCGCCAAAGACCTCCATAACATGGATATCTGAAGAACCATAGCCGCTGGAAGCTGCCGAGAGGATCAAAACCACCTCATCTTTGGAATCTCCTTGGAGATTTGCCGCTATAACATCAGGCTTATTATATCCGTCATATTTGAGTGAAGCATATTTCCCATTTCCTAAATAAAATTCATAAAGAGAAAGTGATGTGTTTCTCTTATCTTCCGCAGCATAATAACTAGCCACGATTTTATCATCATTCTCTCCGACACCATCCAGATCGATTCCCTTAAGCTCTTTTATGACTTCTGAGTTTAAACCGCTTGCGTCGGAGTAAGGTGTATTTGAGCAGGCGCCTAAAACAACTGCGGTTCCAAGCACGACCGTGCAAAGCAAACACCGTAAAATCTTATTTTTCTTCATTCTCTTACCTCATTTATATACAGCATTTATGGATTGCATATTTTACAAGGCACATAGCCTTCTTCTATCGCATCTTCTCTGTTTCTAAAATATACTGCACGGCGGTCGGCTACTTTTGTTCCTGCTTAACAGCTTAAAGAATGGAATTTCTTTGTTTCGCAATTTCCAATATAACTTGCTTCCTTTTCTGTAACATAGTTGGCGGGATCGATCGCTCCGCCTGAAGAAGTGGGAGGTGTCGTGATCGCTGCGTCAGTTGTTGAACCAAAAGCACCGGCATCATAAACACTTAAAGACATATTGGTATTAAAATGAAAGCCACTTTCGTCGATCGTCATAATAATGTCGCCACTGCGAAACGTTCCAAAAACGGAAGGACTTTGTTCTAAAAGTCTTTCGATGACCGCTGCATTCGGAAGAATAAAGTAATTATTGATCCCTGCCGAAATAATAGATGCCTCGGGCTTCACAACATTTAAAAACTCGGGTGAAGTCGCCGTCCGAGAGCCATGATGCCCTACTTTTAAAAC
>CAZKCB010000234.1:0-3513 GCA_964550965.1 uncultured Oscillospiraceae bacterium | reverse complement strand
GGAAATCAAAGCGCGCGTCAAAGAGATGCTTTCCCTGGTCCAACTTGAGGGATTCGAGGGAAGAAGACCGGATATGATGTCGGGCGGACAAAAACAGCGTGTTGCCATCGCAAGAGCCCTGATCAACAACCCGAAAGTCCTTTTGCTTGATGAACCACTTGGAGCCTTGGATTTAAAACTGCGGAAGCAAATGCAGATCGAGCTCAAGCGTCTCCAAAAGAAATTGAACATCACTTTCATTTATGTTACGCATGATCAGGAAGAGGCGATGACCATGAGTGACCGTATTGCGGTCATCAATAATGGCGTTCTCGAACAGATCGACACTCCGGATGAGATATACAAACACCCCAGGTCCCGTTTCGTTGCGGATTTCATCGGAGAATCAAATATCCTTGCAGGAAAAGTAGCAGACGCCAATGGCGGTTTATGCAGCATTGAAATAGATAATGGAAAAGTCATGCTTCAGGCCTCGGATGTAAAGCAGGGTGAATCGGTGACGATCTGTGTGCGTCCGGAAGTGATGAAATATGCAAAATCTCAAGTAGAGGGGTTCTCGCTTAGCGGCATTATAAAGGATATCATCTTTGTGGGGGCACAGTACAGAACCCTGATCGTTCTTGAGAACGGTACGGAAATCAAGGTGAACCGTGTCAAACCGGACAAAGATGTAAAAGAAGGCGAATCCGTGTATTTATACTGGGAAATCGAAGATGCTCTCGGCATCGGCGACCTCGGGCAGGGAGGGACGGTCAATGAACAGCAGTGAAGGCGCGCAAAGTGCTGTGCAGCTTGCTAAGCGTCGTAATTTCAAACGAAACACGGCTCCGGCTCTTGCGATGGCAGGTCCGGTCACGTTTTGGATGTTGTTTTTCGTTTTGCTGCCACTGTTTTATGTTATTGCGATCAGTTTTATGTCCCGGGATCTTTATGGCGGGATCGAATATCATTTTACGTTCGAAAATTATACGAATATGCTCAAACCCGTCTATTTGAATGTGATCTGGCAGTCGCTCAAACTTGCCTTTTTTACAACGGTGATTTGTCTTCTTGTCGGTTATCCCTTTGCATACTATATCGCGAGAAAACCCTCCAAAGTTGCGGCAAAGCTTTTAATGCTTATTATGATCCCGTTCTGGACGAATTCTCTCGTCCGACTTTACAGCATCGGTCTGATCGCAGCGCCGAAAGGTTTTATCAATACGGTGTTGATGAAGCTCGGTATGATTTCCGAACCTCTGCAAATGCTTCATACGGATGGGATTGTAGTAGTAGGCCTTCTGATTTCTATGCTGCCGTTTGCAGTCCTTCCTCTATATGCATCGATCGAAAAACTGGATAAATCCTACCTGGAAGCATCAAGCGACCTCGGTGCAAGACCTGCGGTGACTTTCTGGCGCGTAACGGTTCCTCTTACCTTGCCCGGGATCGTTGCAAGCATCATTCTCGTTTTCATCCCGTCTCTTGGAATGTATTACGTTCCGGAAACCTTGGGTGGAGGGAAGATCATGCTCATCGGCAACCTGATCCGCAATCAGTTCCTTGTTACAAGGAATTGCCCCTTTGGAGCGTCTCTTTCTATTCTTTTGGTACTGATCACGCTTTTGATGCTCTTTTTGTACACCAGAGTCGCAAAGCTTGATGACATGGAGGTGTTTTAAATGCCTGTACGCAAAAGAGAACGAAAGAGAAGGATCGGCAAGCGCTTTGCTACGATTTATGCCATATTGGTCTATGCATTCATTTACGCTCCGATTGCAGTCATGATCGTGTTTTCCTTTAATGATCAACAGACCAATTACTTCTGGAATGGCTTTACCTTAGACTGGTATGAAAAACTTTTTACCGATTCGTCCATCGTGGAGTATCTTTGGAATTCTCTTTTTATAGGAGTTGCGGCGACGATTTTATCGGTCATTATAGGCACGATAGGTGCAGTAGGGCTGGTGCGCTTTGAATTCAAACTCAAGAAGCTCGTCAATAATTCGCTTTATATCCCGATCGTCATTCCTGAGGTGGTTCTTGGCATCTCGCTGCTGGTGCTGTTTGATTTTATCAAATTGCCGCTTGGATTTTTAGCGATCATACTGGCACATGTGACGTTTTGTGTTCCTTTTGTCATCATCATCATGCGTGGGAGACTTGCCGGGCTCGATCTTTCGGTCGAAGAGGCCTCGATGGATCTTGGAGCCAACCGAATGGTGACCTTTTTCCGCATTACGCTTCCGATGCTCGTCCCGGGTATCATTTCAGGAGCGTTCATGTCTTTTACCTTATCGATCGATGATGTGATCATAAGCAATTTTGTGTCAGGTCCGTATTCCACGACTCTGCCTGTCAAAATCCTGTCTCTTGTAAAAACAGGACTTTCACCGGAAGTCAACGCTCTGGCAACGATCATGATTTTGGTGATGCTGCTTGGTATCCTTGCAAATTCAATTGTCCAGGCGATCTTGAAAAAGAGAGCTTTAACGGTCATAAAAAGTTATTTTTAATTGCTTATCCAAAAAAACGAGGAGGAATTGTCTATGAAAACATTAAAAAAATCTTTGTTGTTTCTGTTGATCGCTGTAATGGTATTTTCCCTTTCCGCATGCGGCGGCAGTGACAAGGCAAAAGAGGAAGCACCCGGCGAACTCAATATTTACATGTGGTCTGAATACCTGTCTGACAGTGTAGTTCAGGGGTTTGAAGAAAAGTACAACATTAAGGTGAATTTGTCTTATATGAACTCTTCGGAAGAAGCTACTGCGAAGCTTACAAGCGGCGGCGGGGATCAATACGATCTTGTTATGCCTTGTGACGCTGACATGACTTCTTTGATCAACGGCGGACATCTTGCAGAAATGAATCTCGATAACATCCCTAATTTCAAAAACCTCGGAGAAGCATATAAATACAGAGAATTCGACCCCGAAAACAAATATGCGATGCCGTATCTGATGAACTATGTCTATGTCATCTACAATCCGGAAACCTGCCCGGTCGAGATCACAAAGTACGAAGATCTTCTTTCGCCGAAACTCGAAGGGCAGATCACATCCATCACAGGAATTCGTAATTTATTCCCGATCGCACTTGTTGCTCTTGGATATGATCCGAACAGCAAAGTAGAAAGCGAAATTGCAGAAGCTTATGAATGGTTGAAAGGTTATATGAAAAATGTAAAGGTTATGAGCAGCGATGATACCGAACAGGCGATCGTAAGCGGAGAATGCTCTGTTGCTCTTGTATTTGACGGACAGGCCGGAAGAGCCTTTGAAGCAGTTCCCGAACTGAAAGTTGCTGAGCTTTCCGATCCGATCCAGCTTGGAGTCGATGAACTCGTTATCCCGGCAAATGCCAAGAACAAAGAAAATGCCGAACTGTTCCTGAACTATCTTCTGGATGCAGAGGTCATGGCTGAAAATCTCGTTGCCAATCCGTATACTTGCCCCAATGTCGCAGCGATCGCGCTGACAGAGGATTCTTATAAACTGAACCCGGCCATCAACATTCCGCAGCATATGAAGG
>CAZKCB010000233.1:1697-3520 GCA_964550965.1 uncultured Oscillospiraceae bacterium | reverse complement strand
ATAAAAGCGATTACGATGCCGGCAGAAAACCACTGTCGGCTGTTGTATTTGTTCCCGCAGAATCGAAAGGAGCATCCTTGAACGTTGTAGGGGTCATAGCAGAATACAATCCTTTTCACAATGGCCATCGTTATCACTTGGAGCAAAGTGTAAAGCTTACGAAGGCTGATTTTTCTGTTGCAGTCATGAGCGGTGATTTTACGCAACGCGGAGAACTGGCACTCATCGATAAATGGACAAGAGCTGAAATGGCTGTCAAAAACGGGATAGATCTCGTGATCGAACTACCTTTTGCCTATGCCTGCAATAATGCCGAGTACTTTGCCCGCGGTGGGATCAGGACTCTCGCGGGTCTTGGCTGCATCACGCATTTTTCATTCGGCAGTGAACACGGGAAACTTTCCGATCTATTGCAAACTGCAAAAATCTTGACTAAAGAGGATCAAACCTTTCGTGAAGAACTCCGCGTTTTTCTTGATGCCGGTCTGTCCTATCCCAAAGCAAGATATGAGGCCTTGTGCAAGAGCGGGAACGGAGAAGCGGCGTCAATGCTTCTTTCCTCAAACAATATTCTTGGAGTCGAATATCTCAAACAATGGCTTTTGATCGAAAATGATATGACTCCGATAACGGTAAAACGTTCGGGTGCGGGATATAATGAAACTTCGATCGAAAGTACTGCATTTGCGAGTGCTACCGGTATCCGAAAGGCTTTTACTCAAGGCGGTGGCATCAAACAGATCGCATCTACCGTTCCTACAGAAACGCTGGAGATCATAAAACGTCTTGAAACCCACGAATTCCTTCGTGACAACGATCTTTATCAACTTTTGGTATATCGCATCCTTTCAACCGAACGCAGCGAACTTGCGACGATTTTATCCGCAGGAGAAGGCCTTGAAAACAAACTGAAAGATGCTGTGAAAAAATGCAAAAATATCGAGGAACTGATCGGGACAGTCAAATCAAAGCGTTATACAGAGACAAGGATATGCCGATTATTGATGCATACGCTTTTGGGACTCCAGAAAGAGGCGTTTTTTGATATCCTGAACGAAGATATCCTGTATGCAAGAGTTCTTGGGCTTTCGAAAAAGGGGACCGAGCTGCTTCGCATCATAAAAAAAGAAGAACGAAACAGCATCCCGATCCTTTCAAATATCAACAAGGATATTTCTTTTGACAGCAATCTTCGAAAGCTTCTGCGATATGATATTATGGCCTCTGATATATGCAATCTTTTGCGCTTTGGCGAGATATATACGAATTCAGATCATGTTCGTAAACTTTATCGAAAAATGGAAGATTTGTTTCAATAAAAACTACTGGTGAACGATAGAATATAGTGATATAATCATTTCTATTGGAGTGCTATAAAAAATATTGACTATAGTTTTGAAAAGGAGTAGAAGAAATGAAGGTATTGGTCGTTAACTGCGGAAGCTCATCGCTGAAATATCAGGTGCTTGAAATGAACGATGCATCGCTTCTGGCAAAAGGACTTGTTGAAAGGATCGGTATCGACGGATCGGTTATCATCCACGAAAAAGTAGGGATGGACAAGTTTAAAAGAGAAATCCCGATGGATAATCACAAAGATGCGATCGGACATGTTTTGGAAGCACTTGTGGACCCGGGACATGGTATTCTGAAATCTATGGATGAAATCGGCGCAGTCGGACACAGAGTCGTTCACGCCGGTGAAAAATATGCAAGTTCCGTTTTCTTCACAGAGGAAACCACGAATGCACACGCAGCGCGTACCGAGTTTGCATCGCTACACAATCTCCCGAATATCATCGTTATCCATGCTTTTCAGAAAA
>CAZKCB010000233.1:0-1687 GCA_964550965.1 uncultured Oscillospiraceae bacterium | reverse complement strand
GGTCATCGAGTAGTCCATGCCGGTGAAAAATATGCATCTTCCGTTCTGATCACAGATGATGTGATCCAGGCATTGGAGGAATGTACCGAACTGGCTCCGCTTCACAACCCTCCTAATCTTCTTGGTATCGCTGCCTGCAAGGAACTGATGCCGAAAACACCGATGGTCGGAGTTTTTGATACCGCTTTCCATCAGACAATGACACCGGAGACATATCTCTATGCGATCCCTTATGAATATTACGAAAATTACAAAGTCAGAAAGTACGGCTTCCACGGAACCAGCCATAAATATGTTTCCCTGAAGGCCGCAGAAATGCTTGGAAAAGACATCAAAGACCTCAAGATCATCACCTGCCACCTTGGAAACGGTGCAAGCTGCGCAGCTGTCAAAAACGGCGTCTGCATCGATACCAGCATGGGCTTTACACCTTTGGACGGTCTTGTAATGGGAACCCGCTCCGGTGCTATCGACCCTGCGGTAATCACTTTCCTCAAGCAGAAGGAAAATATTTCTGCGGATGATGTTGTTTCCATCCTGAACAAAAAATCCGGTATCCTCGGAATTTCCGGTATCAGCAGTGACTTCAGAGATGTTGAGAAAGCTGCCGAAGAAGGCAACAAGCGTTCCCAGCTTGCAATCGACATTTTCGCACAGAGAGTAAAGTCCTTCATCGGATCCTACATCGCTGAGATGAACGGAGCGGATGCGATCGTATTCACTGCAGGTGTCGGAGAAAATGATATCGGCATGAGAGAATTGATCTGTGCAGACATGGATTGCCTCGGCATCAAGGTCGATCCGGCGAAGAACAAGGTTCGTGGCGAAGAGACGATCATCAGTGCAGATGATTCCAAAATCAAGGTTCTCTTGGTTCCGACCAACGAAGAACTCATGATCGCAAAAGATACAGCAGAGATCGTTGCTGCTCTTTAAAGAAAACCATTGACAGGCATATTTACCCTGTGTATAATATAATACGTTCGTACACAGAAAAAAGGAGGTGTTAAATATGGCAGTACCCAAGAGGAAAACATCCAAAGCGAGAAGAGACAAGAGAAGGTCTCCGAACATGAAGATGGCGCGCCCAGGGAGCGCGCCGCGCCAGAAGGGTTCGGTCTGGCGGCAGCGGCTGCGATCGACTGCCGCCAGACCCAGGTCAACGATCGGGGACTACCACCAGCGGAAAGGCGCCGCCAGCACGAGAACGAAGGCGGACAGAACCGTCAGCCGAAGAGCGAGAGAGGCAAGACGCGGCATCGTTGGGCTCCGATATGACACAGACGCAAGCCCGTGGGGGCGGTTGGACGAGTGCTCGGCTCGGTCGGCGCTGTGTCCGACGCGATGCATCATCGTCGCGGGGGTCCCGGCCCTCCATGACTCTGTAGTACCAGGACCGGCTCGGTCGCTCCGCCCGCGGCCGTATCCTGCGGTCATGCAGGACGAACGCCTTCTCGAGACCACCATCGACCGACGGGACATCTACACCGGTCGGTACCTCACCTTCCACGTCGACACCATCCAGGATGCCCGCGGCCACCGGCACAGCCGTGAGCTGGTCGATCACCCGGGCGCCGTGGCCGTGCTCGCGCTCGACCGAGGCGAGCTGCTGCTGGTACGTCAGTACCGGACCCCCATAGGACGCGTGCTGATGGAGGTCCCTGCTGGCACCCTGGACCGCGCGGCT
>CAZKCB010000232.1:0-3535 GCA_964550965.1 uncultured Oscillospiraceae bacterium | reverse complement strand
CTACCGAAACAATAAGTCCCTCGACTTTTACATCGCCCGCCGCTTTCAGAATCGGAAGAGATTCTCTGACAGCCGTGCCTGCGGTGATAACATCTTCAACGATCAGGACCTTGTCCCCGTCGCGAAGCTTATATCCTACCATCAATCCGCCTTCGCCATGATCTTTTTCTTCTTTTCGGTTGAAACAATAGTTCAGGTCAAGATCATGTTCCTGAGCAAGGGCCATCGATGCTGCTACAGCAAGCGGAATGCCCTTGTAGGCAGGGCCAAAAAGCGCAGCCACATCGCGGCTGATATTTCCGTTGTCCATGTTTTGCATGATGCAGGAAGCATAATAGCTACCGAGTGCCGCCGCCTGACTGCCGGTTTTATAATTCCCGGTATTTATAAAATAAGGTGTCTTTCTTCCGCTTTTTGTCGTAAAATCACCAAAAGTCAGTACGCCGCTTTTGATCATAAACTCGATAAAACCTTTTTTATAATCATTTTTTTGTTCGTTTTTCATTCTTTATTCTCCTGTCTTTCTTTTTATATTTATTCCAACAACGCCAATTGCAGGCTTCTGATATCAGGAAAGTCATTCTCCCGCATAAATTCGGAAAGTTCGTCCAAGATTCGGATAGGCGCAGTCGGATCAACGAGTGCGGCAGTGCCGACTGCAACGGCATTGGCTCCGGCCATGATAAACTCGGCCGCGTCTTCGCCCGTGCTGATCCCACCCATGCCGATGATCGGAATTTTTACAGCCCTTCTTACCTGATAGACCATTCTGACTGCTACAGGTTTGACTGCCGGTCCCGAAAATCCGCCCATGCCGTTTGCAAGAACGATCTTTGCTTTTTTAACATCGATCCGCATTCCAAGCAGCGTATTGATCAGCGAAAGTGCGTCTGCGCCTGCGGCCTCAACAGCTTTTGCAATTTCGGTAATATCGGTTACATTCGGAGTCAATTTCACGATCAAAGGTTTTTTCGTGACCGCTCTGACGGCCGCAGTTACATTTGCCGCCATGCCAGCGTTCGTTCCAAAACCGATCCCGCCTTCTTTGATGTTAGGGCAGGAAATATTCAGTTCCAGCATATCTGCGTCGCTTTTGTCAAGACGTTCTGCCACAAGGCAATAATCCTCGACCGTCTTGCCTGCAATATTGACGATCACAGGAGTGTCAAAGCGTTTCAAGTACGGAAGCTCTTCTTTTAAGAAATAGTCGATCCCCGGGTTCTGAAGACCGATGGAATTGAGCATTCCTCCATAGACCTCTGCAACTCTGGGCGTAGGGTTTCCGGGCCAAGGTTCTGCCGAAATCCCCTTTACTGTGAGCGCACCAAGTTTGCTGATGTCGTAAAATTCCCCACTGTCTTTTGCAGAAAAGGTTCCCGAAGCAACAGTGATCGGGTTTTTCCATTTTACTCCCGCGATTTCTATCTTAAGCATCCCATTCCACCTCGCTCCCCCAGAAAACAGGTCCATCCTTGCATACCCGTTTGTTGACCGAGCCATTCTCTTTTTTTATCTTGCAGGTACAACCAACACAGGCGCCATAGCCGCAGCCCATGCGTTCTTCGAGGGAAACCGCGATTTCTTTTCCTTGCGCGCTGCAAAGCTCAGTCAGCGCTTTCAGCATCGGCTTTGGGCCACAGGCAAAATAGCGGTCTGCCGTCAGCTTTTCTCCAAGGATCACATCCGTGACAAATCCCTTTGCCCCTTCGGATCCACTTTCTGTAGCAATATAAACCTTTGCTCCTGCTTTTTCAAATTCTTCGATCAGAAAAGGTTCATCGCGAAATCCCAGCACGGCCGCAACCTCAAAGCCTTTTGCAATCAGTCTATATGTAAGTTCCAAAAGGGGCGGGACACCGACACCTCCACCGATCACAAGCGCGGTTTCTTTCGATGTTTGCAAAGCAGCAGCGGCTTCCTTAGCCATTTCCGTTTTAACAGGGAAGCCGTTTCCGAGCGGCGTCGAGACACGCAAAAGAGTTCCCGGCTCGTATGAAGCCATCTCTTCAGTTCCTTTCCCGACGATCGCATAAACGAGAGTAAGGATGTCCTCTTCTGCTCTGCATATACTGATCGGGCGAGGCAGCAAAAGATCCTCCCGGTTAAGGTAGACATTTACAAACTGTCCGGCGCCGACAGAGAACAGATCTGTGTCGAAATTTTCATCGGGTCTGTATTGTATTTTCATGCGTCTGACGCCCTTGGCCAGCACTTCATTTTGAAGGACTTCCGCAGACAAAATCGCTTTTTCCATCATTGTTTCCCCGTTCTTCTTTATTTTAAGGCTTTCTGCAGATCCTCACGCATCAGCAGAACAGCGTTTCTTGCAGCTTCAGCAAATTTTTTACCATCTGCATTTTTAGAAAAGTCGGCCTCTTTTTGATAAGCCCCTGTGATCCCTCTGGAAGAATTCACAATGATGCCGATCCCATCTTTGTCAAAATAGCCTTTGAGGTCTTCGCCTGTGCCTCCCTGTGCTCCGTAGCCCGGCACAAGAAAGAAGGTATGCGGCAGGCGTTTGCGAAGCGCTACTCCCTGTTCACTGTAAGTCGCTCCGACAACAGCGCCGATGCGGCTGTATCCTTTTTTACCCATCGTTTCCTCGCCCCATTTTGCGACAAGGTCGGCAGTATGGCAATAAAGAGGTTCTCCTTCGATCAAACGATCCTGGAGCTCTCCGCTGCTTTTATTGCTTGTCTTTACAAGGATAAAAAGTCCTTTGTCCTTTTCATTGCAGGCTTTGATAAAAGGAGATATCCCGTCAGTGCCGAGATAAGGGTTCACTGTGATCGCGTCTTCCTTCCAAAGGTCAAAATATTCGTCTTCTATCATCGTCCCCTCAATATGGGCTGCATAGGCTTCCGCAGTCGAAGCGATATCACCGCGCTTGATGTCTCCGATCACAAGCAGGCCTTTTTCTTTCGCATAAGCGATCGTTTTGATATAAGCAGAAAGACCCTCGATCCCGTATTTTTCATACATGGCGATCTGCGGTTTGACCGCGGGAACAAGATCAGAGACGGCATCGATGATCCCTTTGTTGAACTCATAAAACATCTCAGAAACCGCCCCCGGCGTTTTTCCGAGAGAAGAAAACTTTTCTTTTTTTATAGAATCCGGTATCATTTCGAGAGTTGGGTCAAGTCCAACTACTGTCGGATTATTCTTTTTCACAATTTCATCTATCAATCGAGCTATCATCATATACCACCTTTCCATCTGCAATCGTACATATAATTTTCCCGTAGACTTTCATTCCGGCGAAGGGCGTATTTCTTCCCTTTGATAAAAACTTCGCCGGGTCGATCTGATAGGGTTCACTGACATCGACAACTGCAAGGTCAGCTGCTTTCCCCACCGCAAGAGTTCCCCTGTCAAGGCCAAGCACTTTTGCAGGATTCCCGCTCATTTTGGAAATCAACTCTTCCGGCGAAAGGATCCCCTTTTTTACAAGGTAAGTATATCCAAGCGCAAAAGCCGTCTCAAGACCGACGATCCCAAATCGCGCCAGGCGGTTCTCAGCACGATCGGCGAC
>CAZKCB010000231.1:0-3570 GCA_964550965.1 uncultured Oscillospiraceae bacterium | reverse complement strand
TTCGTACCCGAACAGCTCGGATTCGAACAATGTTTCCGGAATGGATACACAGTTTACTTTTGTGAATGGCTACTTTGCTCGGGGGCTTGCTTCGTGAATGCCTCGCGCAAACATATCTTTACCGACACTGCTTTCTCCGGTCAATAAGATCGTTGAGCTGCTTCGGGCAATAAAGAGAGCATCTTTTTTCAATTTTTTAAATTTAGGATTATTCGTGATGATTTGATCAAAACGGCTGCAATTTGCCCCACGCTTTTCAAGTTCGTCACGGTAATATTCTACTTGCTGGTTCAAATAGAACCACTTTCGCGCAATTTCCTGAGTAACTGCATTGTCATTAAGATATACAGTGCTTACGATGCCCGTAATGTCGGCGCCTTCCTCATTGCTTTGTCTGAAAGGAACATGGGATACGATACACTTTTTCCCGTACAAATCGCAGGATTCTACTTGAGATGCACCGGCTTCGGCTATCTGCGGCGGAATTTTTATCTGAAGGATCGACTGTATCGGCTTTCCGATGATGTGTTCGGATGCTTGCGAAACCAATTGGCAGGCACGCTCATTTACATATTTTATAGTACCCGAAATATCAGATACGAAGACGCCATCCGAAGAAGCACTGAGAACGCCGTCGATGGTAGTCTGCAGATCCTTTACGATTTCCAATTCTTGTGCCATTTTTTCCATGTCGGAAATATCCAAGAAAGAAAAACTTGAGCCTATCTGTTCATCATTTTCAATGATCGGCACCTGGTTGATGATAACAGGCAAAGATTTCACGGTTCTTCTTAAGCCGATATCAAGTTGCCCGGAAATCGTGATTTCCGGAAGGATCAGTCTCAGCAATCTTCCCTTGATTTCAGAACACTTCAGGTTGAACATTCTTTCAGCCGCAGGATTGACTCTAAGGATGCAGCCTTCCTGATCGGTAATGATAATGCCTTCATAATTTACGCGAAACAAAGATTCGAGCAAAGCCGAGGACGCCGTAATCACATTGAGACTTTCGCGAAGATATTCTGCGGTACCGATCACTCCGACAACTTTATTGGAACGATCAAGGACAATGACATTATCCACGCGACTTTTTGTGACTCTGACTACCAGCGAATATTCGTCATAGGTTCGATCAATTGTTACAAAAACAGGATTATTCACTATGTATTGTTCACATGGAGAATCTAAGCTTGCCCCTTCTAATAAAGCCTTAAAAAGCCTTTTTTTAGGGAACACGCCAATTAGATTTTCGTTTTCATCAACTACAGGAAGTGTAGTTATTTTGTATTCCTGGTAATTTTTTACAACAGTGCGTAACGTATCACCTATATGAAGAACTTGAAAATGCTTATTCATCATCTGTTCTACAGTTAACCTTGTAGCAGGATCCAAAGAATTGGATGCATCCATATTTCTTTTTTCTTCCTTTCGTTGAAGCCAAAACTTGTGTTAGCTAATAAAACAATTTAGCTATATTTTTTCCAAGCGATCTTTCGGATAAACATACAATAAGTTTGCATACATAGTATAAATTGAAAGTTCCTTATCGTCAAGCAAAGGAGCGCCGGGAATTGTAATCTTCGTGTAAAAAATAACAATAAACAGTACAAAAAGGGCTGACCAAAAGCATTCGGTCAGCCCTTTCGTTCATCTTACAACGTTTGCTGGTAAGTATATTTTTTTTTGTTTGTCAAAAATAATTCAAACTAGCCTTTGATGACTCTCGGTGTAAGCATCTGGTGTGCTGCGCAGATCGTTGTCGGATTCTGATAGTAAGATCCAACGAATGCTTTGCAGTAGTTTCTCAGATCCGGGAGGTTTACGATTTCATCAACCATTCCTGTTTTTGCACAATAAGCCGGTCTGGACTTATCATGATACTGTTGAATCATTTCGTTCATCTTCGCGATGGTTCCGTCTAACGGTTTCCCATCATCTTTGTCCTTAACGAGTCTACGAGCATAGGATGATGCTGCAGCTGTTTCACCATGCATTACATAGATCTCAGTTGCTGCAGTTCCGATCGTGAACGCATTGTTGTTGTTAGCCTGCGGGCCACCAAGTACATAGTGAGCAGCAGCAGTACCTTTTCTCAGAATGATGGTCATCATCGGATTGTCAGATTTTTCGATGGAATAAATCAAGGACATTCCGAGGCCAAGCATTTCTGCTCTTTCAGCAGTGTCTCCAACATCGATACCACTGGTATCCTGTACCCAGATGATTGGAATCGCGTCACGACCGCAGAAAGTAACAAATTCGTTCATCTTGATGAGACCTTCGCGATAGAGTTTTCCGCCCATACCCTGGTAATCAGCGTAGCTCGGATAATCTGTTCCCAAAGCGCCCTGGTTGTTTGCGATGAATCCGCATACAAAACCATCGATTTTTGCTAAACCGCAGTACATTTCGAGTCCGTAGTCCGGCTTGAATTCCATATGTTCGCTGTTGTCGAAGAGTCTTGCGAGTACTTCGCTCATAGTGTACGTACGTTTCTGATTGAAAGGTACTAAGCTATAAAGGTCAGTGGCAGGGAACTTCGGCTCAGCAGGCTCTGCGACTCTGAAGAAAGTCGGATCGTATGCCGGCAGGGTATCCATGTAACGCTTGATATCGTCGAGTACTTCTTCTTCGGTATCACAGACGTCTCTGATGAATCCGGTCTCACCGTGGTGTATCTCAATGCGTCCCGGAGGAGTCGCCTTGAATTTTCTGGTCTGCTCGATCAATGCTTCAGCAACTTCATCATCGATATATCCCTTCGGAGACATACCGCTTACGATGCCGGCACCGCCGACAGCCATATTGCATTTTTTGTGTCCGATCAAGATGGTCGGGCTGATGGAATGATATCCGCCACCAGCAGGGTTGGTTCCGTAGATACCAACGATGATTGGAATTCCGAGCTTCTGCAGTTCAGCATGACGGAAGAACGGTGTACCGCTTCCTCTGCGGTTCGGGTAAAGCTGCTCTTGTTCCATCAGCTTAGCACCGCTGCAGTTGAGGACCCATACGAGGGGCAGGTGGAGTCTCTTAGCGATATCAGTAACACGCAGAACGTTGTCTGCCTGACCGGAAAGCCATGCTCCTGCCATTACCTTGTTGTTGGAAGCAATGATGATTGCCCATTTTCCGTTGATTTTTCCAAGACCGTCGATTACGCCGGTGTTGCCTTCTGCATTTTTAAGCGGGTCATAGATCGTATGTAAAGGGCACCAGGTACCCTCATCTACCAGGTAGTCCAGGCGCTGCCATGCAGTCCATTCTCCCTTTTCGTTCATTGCCTCAGTTGCTTTGCCATTGTTTTTTACACGATCGACTTCTTGTGCAACTACAGCTTCTTCAGCTTGAATTTCGTCAATGTTTTTCTGAAGTGCACGTGGCAATTCCTTGCCTATACCAGGCATCTCTTTAAAATAAGGATGCAACGGATAACCATACTCACTCATTTTAGTTCTCCTTTCAAGTGATTCCTAAGGTAAAAAGCCAACTATTATTAGCCAATTTATCTGTTTGGCTGATAACCAAGCTCGATTCCTGCAATGATGCCCATGTGGATATTAGATGTTC
>CAZKCB010000230.1:0-3634 GCA_964550965.1 uncultured Oscillospiraceae bacterium | reverse complement strand
TTTTTGGTTTAATAAACTTGCGTAATATTTTAGGGTTTTAGTGGCGCACTGTTAGATAGAGTGTAACAGACTATTTTTGTTTTCTGCTAAAAAAAACACCAGTTAGATCAAGGGCGTAAAATTTCGAGCGGAAGTTTACTCATCCGATGCTCCACGATTCAATTTCGTAGATTTATGCAGGTGTTTTTTTATTGAGTATTTAATTTGAGGGTTGACAAGTAGTATGGATGCTTTTAAATTAGCAGCATTCTTGAGTATAGGTAACGATGTTAAGGACGAATGGCTTAATTTCTGATTAGGATATGTCAATTGAAGGATCTATGTTTTAAAAAAGGAGTGTAATAACTATGTTGATGACAAGTAACCAGTACATTGAAAGTCTCAGAAAACTTAACACAAGAGTATACATGTTTGGAGAAAAGATCGATAATTGGGTCGACCATCCGATGATTCGTCCTTCTATAAACTGTGTCGCTATGACATATGAGCTCGCTCAGGATCCTCAGTATGCGGATCTCATGACAGTTAAATCCAGCCTTACCGGAGAAACGGTAAACCGTTTTGCACATCTCCACCAGAGCACAGATGACCTTCGCAAAAAAGTCAAAATGCAGAGACTGCTCGGACAGAAAACAGCTTCCTGCTTCCAGAGATGTGTTGGAATGGACGCGTTCAATGCTGTGTTCTCCACCACTTTTGAAATCGATAAGAAGTACGGAACAGAATATCATAAGAGATTTACCGAATATCTTAAGTTCATCCAGAAGAACGATCTGATCGTAGACGGCGCTATGACTGACCCGAAGGGTGACAGAAGCAAGTCCCCAAGTCAGCAGGAAGATCCGGATTTCTTCGTACATATCGTAGAAAAGAGACCTGACGGAATCGTAGTCAGAGGAGCAAAGGCTCACCAGACCGGTTCGATCAACTCCCATGAACATTTGATCATGCCGACGATCGCAATGACAGAAGCAGATAAAGAATTCGCTGTTTCCTTCGCTGTTCCCTCTGATGCAGAAGGCGTTTTCATGATTTATGGAAGACAGTCCTGCGACACCAGAAAGATGGAAAAAGATGCTGACATCGATCTTGGAAACAAGCAATTCGGTGGACAGGAAGCTCTTGTCGTCTTTGATAACGTATTTATTCCGAATGACAGAGTCTTCCTCTGTGAAGAGTGGGATTTTGCAGGTATGATGGTAGAGCGCTTTGCGGGATATCACAGACAAAGCTACGGCGGATGCAAAGTCGGTGTAGGCGATGTGGTCATCGGTGCGGCAGCTCTTGCAGCGGATTACAACGGAGCAAACAAGGCTTCTCACGTAAAAGACAAGCTGATCGAAATGACTCACCTCAATGAAACTCTTTATTGCTGCGGTATCGCCTGCTCGGCAGAAGGCTATCCGACAGAAGCAGGAAACTATCAGATCGACTTGCTGCTTGCAAACGTTTGCAAACAGAACGTCACACGTTTCCCGTATGAAATCGTAAGACTTGCTGAAGACATCGGCGGTGGACTCATGGTCACAATGCCTGCAGCTGTCGATTTCAAATCTGACACAAAGGTCGGCAAGAACGGCGAAACGATTGGCGATATCTGCACCAAGTACTTTGGCGCATCCCCGATCACGACGACAGAGAACAGAATGCGCATCCTGCGTTTCCTCGAAAACATTTGCCTTGGTTCTTCCGCAGTCGGTTATAGAACGGAATCGATGCACGGCGCAGGTTCTCCGCAGGCGCAGAGAATCATGATCGCAAGACAGGGCAACATTGAAGCCAAGAAAGAACTGGCTAAAGTCATCGCCGGCATCAAAGAATAATCAAAAAAAGATTTTGAGGGACGGTTCCGTCAGGGGCCGTCCCTATATTCCTTGGGAGAAGAAAAAATGATTTGTGGCGTAAAGTTCTGCGGAGGATGCAACCCGCGTTATGAGCGGGGAGCGGCCTTAGAAAAGATCCGCAGTTACTTTAAAGACAAAATAGAATTCCAATACGCCGAAGAAGGTGTGTCTTACGACATCCTCCTGGTGATCGGCGGTTGCACAAACTGCTGTGCATCACATTGTCAATATGATGTAAAGCGGGATTGCATCAAAATGTGGGATGAAAGCCATGTTGAAGAAATCATAGAAAAGCTGGAATCCATGATAAGTGGTCAAAGGAGGTAGAATCATTTGAGTTGGCAGGATGATTATAAGAAAAAGCTTTGTACTGCAGCGGAAGCTGTCAAGCATATCAAGAGCGGAGATGCGGTTTTTCTTGCACACTGTGTCGGAGAACCGCCGGCGCTTGTAGATGCGATGGTTGCAAACGCAGAACAGTATGAGAACGTTGAAGTCAAACATATGGTCAGTCTCGGCAACGGTGCTTATACAGCACCGGGTATGGAAAAACACTTTTGTGTAAATCCTTTTTTTACAGGTGCAAGCACAAGGGTCGCTATCGCAGAAGGCCGCGGAGATTTTACCCCGGCATTCTTTCACGAGATCCCGAAATTGATCCGCGAAGGAAAAGTCAGATGTGATGTTGCTATGGCTCAAGTAGCCCCGCCGGACGAAAACGGATATTGCAGCCTCGGAACTTCTGTCGATTACACCTGGCAGTCGATCAAGACCGCAAAAACAGTTATTGTGCAGGTCAATGATCAGATGCCCAAGACCTTTGGAGACAGAGTCCATGTCGACGATTTTGATTATATCGTCGAAGCATCGACTCCGCTTTATGAATTGAAGCCTGCAAAGATAACCGAAGTGGAAGAAAAAATCGGAAGCTATTGCGCATCTCTTGTCGAAGATGGCTCGACCCTGCAGCTTGGTATCGGCGGGATCCCTGATGCGGTCATGCTTTTCCTTGGCGACAAGAAAGACCTCGGTATCCATTCTGAAATGATTTCTGACGGAACACTTGCGCTTTATGAGCAAGGTGTTATTACCGGAAAGTATAAGAATTTCGATCAGGGCAAGATGACGGTCACCTTCCTTATGGGAACGAAAAAGCTTTACGATTTTGCAAACGAAAATCCCGTTGTTGAAGTCAGACCTGTTGATTATACGAACCACCCGGCTGTGGTTATGAAACAGCATAAGATGGTTTCGATCAATTCTGCGATCCAGGTCGATCTTCAGGGACAGGTCGTTGCAGAAGCGATGGGCCTCAAGCAGTTTTCGGGTGTCGGCGGACAGGTCGATTTTGTACGCGGCGCCGCGATGGGTGAGGACGGAAAAGCAATCATTGCGATGCCTTCTGTGACTGTCAAAAAGGATGGCACGATGATTTCCAAAATCGTTCCTTTCGTTGATCTTGGAGCTCCGATCACCACATCGAGAAATGATGTTGACTACGTGATCACCGAGTACGGCATTGCTGCGCTCAAAGGAAAATCCTTAAGGGAGAGAGCAAGAAACCTGATCGACATTGCGCATCCGAGCGTCAGAGATGAGCTTGCCGTTGAATTCAAAGCAAGATTCAACGAGGAGTACTAGATTTAGTAGAATATTTGGTTAAGTTTGGTTAGTTTTTGGTTTGTTATGAGTTCGGAATGTGTGCCGGACTCATCGTTTCCCGGCTTCGACCGGGGAACAGAAAAATAGGAGGGAAAAAATGTTAGCATTAAGAGTAGTACCAAAGGTAT
>CAZKCB010000229.1:0-3651 GCA_964550965.1 uncultured Oscillospiraceae bacterium | reverse complement strand
CGCTCCAGGAAAGCCTGAAAATCTCACCGAGTTTGCCCCTGTTTTCGACGTTGGGCGGTGCCGAAGCAATGTTGAATTCTCCGATGATAGTATTGCCATGACCGAGAACTTGGCGGATCCGCTCGAGTTCGTCGTCTTTGAGGCCTCCGTATAGCAACTTTGATCTCGTGCCTTCTATATTTTTGGCAAAGTAGTCATCCTGATAGACGCCGTAGGTGTCCGCCAAGTAGATCAAATCCGGAGTTTCACCGCTTTTCGGAAGTTCTCTTATGCCAAGCGGCTCTCCTTTTACCGGAACGGCTCCATAATAATCAAGCTTTGTGTCTAAAAGCTTTCCTGTTTTTTCGTCTGTTATTTTCAAACTGTCCAGAATCCATATCAGGCCTTTATGTTCCCGATACTCTGCATTCGGAACCGTCTTGTCAACGATCCATACAGTCATAGGCGTCGAAGGCATCTTTTCCCAAAGAGCAAGCGGAAGGAAAAGAACGCACGCTAAGCCGACGGTAAAAATGACCATCAAGGTGTAACAGACTATGATAAAAAATCTGTGTTTCATTTCCGCGCCTCCGTTATTTTACGGCAAAGCCTTTTCTGACCTGGCTTCCCCAGCTTTGTGTCTTTGAGAACATTTTCAGATAGCCGATCACGCGCCAGAAGCTGAACAGCTGCCTGACTCCAAAGTTTTCGATCACCGCGCAGCTTACAAGTTTCATGACGTCCCCATAGTTAAAGTAATTATTGTCCTTCTCTGCGATTTCAAGAGAAGCGATCGAAACGAGAACGCCAAGCAAAATACTTGCACCGAAAAGCATCAGCGCGATTTCCCAATTCAAAATCCCAAGAAGCAGCGCCGCGACGATCATCAGGTAGCCCTGGATTTCGATCAAAGGGCCTACCATTTCAAAGATAAAGAAATAGGGCATCGAAAGCATTCCCATTTTTCCGTATTTCGGGTTGAACAGAGTTCTTCTGTGGAAATGAAGGATCTCGATCAATCCTCTATGCCAACGGTATCTTTGGCGTTTGAGGGGCGCGAGTTCTTCCGGGACTTCAGTCCAGCAATTTGCGTTGTAGCAATAATTGATCTTGTACTTCAGACCTTTTTCACGCATCAGTGCGGCGATCCTCACAACAAGTTCCATATCTTCTCCGACCGTGTCTTTTTTATACTTTTCATTGCTGGTCAGATAGCCGCCAACATCGATCACGCGTTCCTTTCGGAAAAGCCCGAAGGCTCCGGAAATGATAAGCAGCCCGTTGACATAGGCCCAGCCGAGACGACCGGCCATAAAGGCTCTGATGTATTCGATGGTCTGAAAACGCGCCAGGTAATTGTCAGGTATCCTGATTTTTGAAATATATCCCCGCTGAACGGTGCAGCCGTTGATCGGGAAAACATTTCCGCCAAGTGCAGGCGTTTCCGTTCCCTCATCAAGAGTCTGGGAAGCCAGTTTTAAAAGGGCTTCATCCTCAAGAAGCGAATCGGAATCGATGCAGCAGAAATATTCTTTTCGCGAAACGACAATGCCTGCATTCAGAGAATCTGCTTTCCCTCCGTTTTCCTTATCGACTACCATGAGTTTCGGAAAAGAAGGATTTGCATAAATGCCGCGGATCGGTTCCGTGTTGAGCTTTTTTTCGTAATGAGAATCGATCCTCTTCAGGTCAAAATAATCGATCAGGACATTAAGGGTATCGTCTGTGGAACCGTCATTTACAAAAATAAGTTCATAATCCGGATATTTGAGATTTAAAAGTGAATTGGCACTCTCAATGATCACCTTTTCTTCATTGTAAGCGGGTGCAATGATGGAAACGCCAGGCAACATTCGTCTTCGGAAAAGCATCTGCATATTTTTATATCCCCAAAGCTTAGCCTGTTTGGATACATTGATCCGCGAAAACAGCATGAGAATGAGATAGATGCAGTTTATGATCATGGAATAAAAAATGAGGAAGTAATTATAATCGATGACGTAGAGCTTCAGGTGTAAAAGTGGCGGCCAGATGAATACGTTCGCAAGATTCATCAAAAGATAGATGATCGGAAAGAAAACGAGAGTCACAGCCAAAAGCAAATACAAGACCTTGATAAAGGAAGGGTCTCGTTTCTTTTCTTTCTGGGCACGAAGCCGTTCACATTTTATGAGTCCCGCTTTTGGGAGAAGGCGTTCTTTCAAATAGGTGCAGAAATCCTTTTCGATCTGTTCTTTTCCGCAAGCGGCATCTTTTACGATAGCCAGAAGCTCATTTTCCATCTCAATATCTTTGTTTTTATTGAGAAATCCGATCAGTTCGCTTGTTTTTCCGAGTGCAATGAGCTGTTTTATGATTTCGGCGGCTTCCTTCTTCTCGTAAGAAAAAAGCTTCATGATAAAATATTCGATCCGCCCGGAGAGGGCTTCAGCGAGCTGCTCTTTGACTCCTGCATCTTCTTCCTGGCGGAACGCGTCAACAGTCATACGAATATACCGCGGATCTTTATCGATCAAAGCCGCGAGCGCATGCAAAGCGCTTTCAGATACGGCCTCATCAGCCAAAAGCGTTTTTAGGGTCAGGAAGCTTTCTTCGGCGTCTACGTTTCCAAGGGCCGTGACCGCTGTATTTCGTATGGCTTCATTTTTGTGATAGAGATATCTTTCTGCTGTGATTTCCTTAAAATAATAAACGGCTGCAGCTTCTGCAGCTTTTTCGGCAAGTTTCTCGTAATTCTTCACAACATCGATCCCAACAAAAAGCATTTTGTATTTTCGACAGTAAAAATCACTTTTTACCGGACCGTTCCATTTGCAAAGGCGATTTCCATCGGGAAGGATCTTTCTTCCCCAACTGCAGTTTCCACAGCAGTTCTTGTCTGTGCAGCCACCCGAAAAATGGAGAAGCTTTTCTTTTTCTTCCTCCAGAGTATCGATCAGCTTAAAAAGATACTCTTTCAAGCTTCCGGTAATATAAACGGAAGAAATGTCGACCAAAAGCTCTTTGATCTCAATCTCCTCCCGGCAAAGCATGTGCGGTAAATGGGACTCCAATTTGCTTCCGAATTCGGCAATCAGCATATTGACTTTTGTTCTGTACCATCGGTGTGCACCTAAAAGCGATTCCAAAAGGACCGGGATCGAGGCTTCGTCTCCGATGTCTGTCAGCGAATTCGCAATATAGAGCCGAACAGGGAAATCTTTTTCTTTTTGAAGCGCTTGCTCCAGCGCAACTCTTGCCTGTTCTGTACCTACAGTCCCAAGTTCGACCGCAGCTTTGATACGGTGCATTCGCAGTGCCGAGTAAAGCCCGTGAAAGCTTCCTGAGATCCCACTGCTTGCTTTCTCGGTTTTTTCAGCCTTTTTTTCTTCCGCTTTATAAATCACGGTTTGCTTGATAAAGGCTTCTCCGCGCTGCATATTTTTTTGATTTTGGCTTTGCTTTTCATTGACCCAGTCACTCAGAAAGCGTTCCTGCGTTTTCTTTTCTTTCTCTCTTTTTAATTCCTCTTTGCCCTTGTTTATGAACAGGCGCAGAAAAAGAATGATGTCCGCAAAGATGAGCAGAAAGACGCCGATGAGTATGATCTCAATATCGATCTTCATTCCGGTCATCCTCCTTGGTCTTTCTCTTTATGATTCCCAAAAGTTCAGTCAACATATACGGCTTCTG
>CAZKCB010000228.1:0-3673 GCA_964550965.1 uncultured Oscillospiraceae bacterium | reverse complement strand
AAAAGCCCCGTGAGTATTACCCAGTTTATGTCTTTAAATTTCTTTTTTTGTTCGTAAAGTTTGGCATCGAGGAACCACTTTTTATTATGTTAAACAGCCGTACAATCCTTACAAATAGCAACCCCCGCCAGTCCCTTTCCCTTTGGTGGCATATATGGATCGTTCTCTGCGTAGACTTTATCCCTGGTATGTTTTTCAACCTTTCTTGGTACTTTCATTCTTTTGTTTTTCTCCTTTCATAAGACCTGATTAGACTCCCCGCAGGTATTTACGGCGAATTATTCCGAGTTTTACAACCTGTTGGTGGCTTTCACAATTTCTCTAACTAACCTTTACTGGAATTTTCTTTATTTTTGATTTTTCTGATTTCGGCAAGGTAATCTCCAGGATTCCTTTCTTATATTCCGCTTTCACCTGTTCGAATTTTACCGATGCCGGTAACCCGACAGACCTGGAAAAACTACCGCAGCTCCTTTCCATAAAGTGATAATTTCTTCCCTTTTCTTCCTTTTCGGATTTCTTTTCGCCTTTGATCGTCACCTTGTAATCATCAATGACCTTGGGCGATACATAAAGATGCTGTCCGTTAGATGTCTGGGCAAGAACAACAGCAGAAAAGCTCAGGAGAAAGCAGAAAACCAACATTAAAAGATAACTTCGCTTCATTTCTCCATCGGCCGCCTTTCTACTCGTCTTCATCAGCAAGCACTGCGTAACGGAATTTGATGACACCCGAATATCTCGGGATCGTAACTTGCTTTTTCTTCGAAATGTCGACCTGAAGCGCATAATTGTTACGCATGGTCTCAACGACGCCGTAGCGGATCGTCAATGTGGATTCTATTGTATCCGGATTTCCGATCGCTTTGATCGTATAAGGCGGAGCGGTCGGGACCGCGTTGATATTTACATTATCACCAGCCAAACTGATCTCAGTACTGGTAATGATCCTTTGTCCGTTGATCGAAATCGCTTCTGCACCTGCATCCTTCAGTTTGTTTACAACAGAAAGAAGCAAATCATAACGAAGCATGATCGTGCTGTAACCATCTCCCGGATTTTCCTGAGTAGGAACCGGATCATCGATCGTGATAACGACTCCGGGGCCTTTTACATCAACGACACCGGCACTCATTTTATATTTTTCGATCTCTGCGCTCATAGACTGCATCAAGGCGTTTTCACTCGTGCTCTGCTCTTCGATTTCTTTCAGTCTTGCCTCAAGATCGAGGTACTCCTGCATGACAGTTTCTTTTTCAGCTCTCAGTTCCTTGAGTTCCTGTTCAAGTCCCGCTGCTTTTGCAACAGGAATAAGACCGCCCACATCCGAACTTTTCGCTGTGCCGATCTGTACAGATATAAGCAATCCTATCAAAAGTGCCAATATCCCAATGACCAGGATCCCGCCTTTGTTTTTCATTATTTTACCCCTTAAACGCAGTAATAAATAGTTTCTATTCTATTACAGGACTAAAGGCGCAGTCCTTATCGTCCCCATAGACTTTTATGACTCCACGCTCCGTACCCTTCTTATACAAATCATACAACACCTGCTTGATCTCGTCCATGTTTTTCATAATGTTTTCCGGAGTTCCTTCACAAAGCAGGCTGTCATAAATATAGGCACGTATCACAACTGATGAAATTTCAATTTTTTTGAAGTAAATTTCATTTTCATCCATTTTTTCAAGCATCTTGAGAGTGCCGGTCAAAAGAGAATTTTCTTCGACCCGAAGCGGCGTACCGATTTTGATATTTGATAGGGTCATTCCTACCAAAAGAGGTAAAGTGGGACTCGCATCCGTTTCTCTTAAGATCATTCCTTCTTTATCGATTATAAGAAAACTTTTACCGTAGGGAACAGCCGCATATTCTTCACGCTCGGTCACTGTGATCACAAGTTCTTTTGGCAGTTTTTTTGAAATCGAAACATTCTTGACATAAGGATCTTTAAGGATCTTCTCTTCCATTTCCTTGACGGGCTGCGCAAATATATTTCCGCCGGTCTTTGCTCCGGCCAAACCGATCACTTGTTCAGCGGTAAAATATTGATTTTTCTCAACCGTTAGCTTTTCAACATCAAAAAAATCCGAGCTAAGGAAATAATAAACCCCAACTCCAATCGCTATCAGAAGGAGCAGTCTGAGAATGTAATGCTTTTTTCTTCTCTTTTTTTTCTTTTTTTCTGATGCCATATTTTTTTCCTCTAAATCAACTTACCTGCTTTAGAATACAGCTTGATCCTGGATCGATCAAAAGTCAGAAATCCTAAATGTTCAGATTATCATAGATCAGATCGACTCCGTCGATCTTTCCGGCTTCAGCCGCCGCCTCGGCCATCGCATTTATTGCTTCCCGATTAGCCATGAGGCGGAGGATCACTCCAAGCAGCTTTTTCGTATTGAGATCCTTTTCTTCGATCAGAATCGCTCCGCCCTTTTCAGCAATGGCTTTTGCGTTAAAATACTGATGGTTCCCCGTCACATTCGGCGAGGGGATCAGGATCGAAGGCTTTCCGCAAGCCGTGATTTCAGAAACAGTCAAGGCACCGGAACGACTGATCACAAGATCGGCCGCGTTAAGGTACACATGCATGTTATCGACGTAAGGCAATATTTTAATTTTTTCCGACTCAGCGATTCCTCTCTTCAAGAATTCGGAAACGACTGCTTCATAATGGTTTTTTCCTGTGACGAGAAAAAGTTTGAAGTTGGGAACAGCTAAAAGTTCAACTGCCGCCTCGGCCATAGTTCGATTGATGGCACCAGCTCCAAGGCTTCCGCCGAAACAAAGCAGACAGAAGTCGGTCGGAAGAACATCAAGTTCCTTTCTCGGGTCATTCAAACCGGCAAGCAGGAAATCTTTTCGGAGCGGATTTCCGGTCACAACGAGCTTTTGCTTATTTTTAAAATATTGCGCCGCTTCAGGATAGGCCAGGAAAACCTTTTCTGCATATTTTTCGAGCATTCGGTTCGCGAGACCCGCAAATGCATTCTGTTCATGAAGAAAACAGCGAACTTTTTTCTTGTACGCGGCCTTTATGACCGGTCCGCACACATATCCTCCGGTTCCGATCACAATGTCCGGGCAGAACTCCGAAATGATTGCTTTTGCCTGTTTTTCGCCGTTGATATGATCTCTGACAGTGGCTATATTCGCAAGAAGATTTTTTCTGTCGAACCCTCTGGCTGTTACAAAACGAATAGGATATCCATTTTTCGGGACCAAGTCCTTTTCATTGCCCCGCTTTTTAACAAAAAAAAGGGAACCCCGTTCCCTATGCTTGCGTTTGATTTTATCTGCAATTGCAATAGCCGGATAAATATGCCCGCCGGTACCTCCGCCGGTCATGATGATTTTCATTTTTTCCTCCTGTTGAACAGCTGTACATTCGGCGTGTGCCTTACCTTTAAATTATTTTCTTTCACAACAGGCATTTTTTCAGGCAATACCGTATGCCGTGCACTGTTGACTAAATTGCCGAAAGCACCCATAAACAAGAGGAGTGCGTTGCCTCCGGAACTCACAAAAGGCAAGGTGATACCGTTCGGCGGCATGCAGGTAGTTACGCCGGAAATATTTAAGATTACCTGCACTGCAAGCATGACCGTAATGCCCGAGGCAAAAAGAGTTCCAAAAAGATCGTGGCATTTGAGGCCAGTATCGACCATTC
>CAZKCB010000227.1:0-3756 GCA_964550965.1 uncultured Oscillospiraceae bacterium | reverse complement strand
AAATTATTAAACGGTGCAGCAATGTCAGGCAAAGGCCGGAGAACAAGGAAACTCCGGCCTTTTTTATTTGGCGGACTTTATGCCTCACGCTGAATCCTTGCTATGAGGGGACTGATGCGTTATAATAGGAAGAATAAAGATGAGAGGGAGGGGATTTAATGCAAAAATTAATAGCGATTATTCTAACTCTGATTCTGTGTTTAACTGTCTTGACGGGTTGCCGCCCTGATAAAGAAAAGATCCAGGCAGATTTTTCGCAAATGGTTACCGCGACTGCAACGCCTGAGCATATAAAGACGACCTCGGCATATCTCAATGAAAACATCCCCGATGTGGGTGAAGAGATCGCCGGACAAATGGTGGCTGCATATGAAGAATATTTGCTTCGTTATATCGACGAAAATAAGGATCAGGCAGAGTCTTTGAGACCTTTCCTTAATGAAACGACCGGAAAGATCGACGCTGACAAGATCACAGATGCGGGGGCGAGCGAACTTTATAAAAATTTAAAAGCCGGCAGTATCATCGTTGTATATTATGAAGAGACTCCAACGCTCAAGATCGATTATTCGGCCTTGCTAAAAAAATACGGAGAATATATCCCCAAATCATTAAATCTTCTTTATAAGCTTGATGCCGAAGCGCTCTCAAAGCCCATGTCAGAGAATGCAACCTTAAAAGTTTCATGGGATACTCTCCTTGACAGAGCATATCGTGCAGAAACGATACTAAAAAAATATTCCGGAGATCCTCTGGTCGCTGAAGATGCCAAATGGATGTATTTGACGTATCTGAACACCCTACTTATGGGAACTACCAACACACCTGTTTTCGATTATCAAACCGGCGAGTTTTCTGCGGATGCAAAGGCTGCGTATGTTGGCTTTATCAGAGAAAACCCGGATTCCATACTGACTTTTGCGCTTACGGAGTACTTCACTTATTTGGAGAGCATCGATTACAGTTTGGCTTGCAAAGCCGTGCGGTGGGGTAAGGTGTTTTTTTATGCCCGTGACTGGATCGTGAGTGAGACGACCAAAGGAGTAGAAGAACTATAAAAGGCTGCAGGGGCAGCAGAGAGGGCAACACGAGAACTGGAAGACATCATACAGATCGAAAATCGGGTATTCGAATATTGAAAAGAGGACTCCCTGACAGGTGAACTGGCCGTTGACGATGTAAGCCTTACGGTTCGGCGTGGAAGCTTTACTGCTATCATAGGAAGAAATGGCTCGGGGAAATCAACGCTTGCAAAAAATATCAACGCCTTGCTCCTTCCCAGCAGCGGCGTCGTTTATGTAAATGGATTCAGTACAGCAGACGAAGAAAGAATTTGGGATATCCGACAAACGGCAGGCATGGTATTTCAAAATCCAGACAACCAGTTGGTTTCTTCTATCGTTGAAGATGACGTTGCGTTCGGCCCTGAAAATTTAGGAATTGACCCTCTGGAAATCAGGAAGAGGGTAGACGAATCCCTATATGCTGTGAATATGTACGAAGAACGCAAAAAGGCACCACATCTTCTTTCCGGTGGACAGAAACAGCGGATCGCGATAGCCGGGGTTGTTGCCATGCGTCCCGAGTGTATTATTTTTGATGAACCGACAGCGATGCTCGATCCCCACGGCAGGGAAGAAGTCATGGAAATCATCGAAAAGCTCAATCGCGAGGGCATCACGATCCTCCTGATAACCCATTTTATGGAAGAAGCGGCCAGGGCGGATCGCGTTATCATTATGGATCACGGAAAAGTGAAGATGGATGGCCGCCCGGCAGAAATCTTTTGCCGCGAAGAAGAACTTCGTGCAATGAGCCTGGATATTCCTTTTACTGTTCAGCTCGCTTCTTCACTTCGAAAATGCGGTATTCCCGTGCCGAATACGATTATTAATAAGGAAGAAATGGTAGACTTTTTATGTCAATACAAGTAAAAAACCTGACTCATATATACAGCGAGGGGATGCCATACCAAACGACGGCGCTCACCGATATCAGCTTTGAAATCGAGGACAACAGTTTCCTCGGGATCATCGGGCATACGGGCTCGGGCAAATCTACCTTGATACAGCATTTGAACGGTCTTCTGAAACCCAAATCAGGAGCGATACTGGTCGATGGCGTAGATATTACAAGCTCTTCCGTCAAGCTTCGAGACATACGGAGAATGATTGGACTCGTCTTTCAATATCCGGAGTATCAACTGTTCGAGGAAACCGTTGAAAAGGATGTAGCGTTTGGCCCTCTTAATTTGGGGCTTTCACCCGAAGAAGCGGCGAAACGCGTAAAAGAAGCAATTGAATTGGTTGGCCTTTCTTTCGATGAAATTGGACAGAGATCTCCATTTGATCTTTCCGGCGGCCAAAAAAGGCGGGTCGCGATCGCTGGTGTGATCGCTATGAAACCAAAGGTTCTGATCCTTGATGAACCGACGGCCGGACTAGATCCAAAGGCACACAAAGATATCCTGACGCTGATCAGGAATGTCCATGAAAGCGAAAAAAATACGATCATCCTCGTGTCGCATAATATGGGAGATATTGCTTCGATGGCAGAAAAAGTGCTGGTGATCGATCGCGGACATCTTGCACTTTCCGGAACACCTGCTGAGGTATTCGCAGAGACCGAGACCCTTCGTTCACTCGGACTTGGTCTTCCGCCTGCTGCCGAGTTTATGGATGCATTAAAACAGAGAGGGATCCCGGTTCCCGGAAAAGCACTTGATCTTGAAGGTGCCTGCGGCGAAATCACAGACTGGATCGGGTGTAAGAAGAATGCTTAGAGATATTACCTTAGGACAATATTTTCCGGGAGAATCCTGGATCCATAGATTAGACCCGAGAATCAAGATCCTTGGCACATTTTTGTATATCATTTCCTTGTTCTTTGTGAAGGATTTTTGGGGCTTTGCGATTGCCATCGCATTTCTTGCAATCACGATCATCGTGTCGAAAGTCTCGCCGCGATTTATTCTCAAAGGCTTGAAGCCCGTATTTATCATTATCGTTTTTACGGTAACGGTAAACATGTTTATGACCAAAGGAACACCGCTTGTCGAGATTTGGTTTCTGACGATAACAAAGGAAGGTCTTTATAATGCCGGGTTTATGGGATTAAGGCTTATTCTGCTGATCATCGGATCCTCCTTGCTGACGCTGACGACCAAGCCGATCAGCCTTACGGACGGCATTGAACGGCTTTTATCTCCGTTTCGAAAGATCGGGGTTCCGGCGCACGAACTTGCTATGATGATGACGATCGCACTTCGCTTTATCCCTACGCTTTTAGAGGAAACCGATAAAATCATGAAAGCGCAGATGGCAAGAGGGGCTGATTTTGAAAGCGGAAATCTGCTTCAAAGGTCTAAAAGTCTGATTCCGCTCCTTGTCCCGCTTTTTGTAAGTGCATTCCGCATCGCGCAGGATCTCGCAATGGCGATGGAAGCAAGATGCTACCGGGGCGGTGACTGCAGGGCGCGAATGACCGCAATGGTCTTTAAAAAACGGGATGCGGCTGCTGCATTTTTCCTTATCCTGTTTTTCGCGAGTGTCGTCGTACAAGCCAATTTCATGTAATTGCGGAAAGGATTTTGTTTTGAAAAACCCGAAATTTTTAGTGCAGGCAGCTGTGATCGCTGCGGTTTATGCATCCCTTACGATATTTTTGATGCCGATCAGTTACGGTGTCATGCAGATCCGTGTTTCAGAGCTTCTTCCGATTCTTCCGGCCTTTACACCGGCAGCCATCCCGCGACTT
>CAZKCB010000226.1:0-3810 GCA_964550965.1 uncultured Oscillospiraceae bacterium | reverse complement strand
CATCTGCACGTTTGAAGTCTTTGTTCTTTCTGGCTTCCTGCCGTTCCTCGATCAGTGCCGTGATCTCGGGTTCTATTTCATTTTCGTTTTCTTTTTCTTCAAGCAGACCAAGAACATGTGCAAATTCATGCAAGAGTTCCAGGCATTTTCCCGCGAAGACTGCAGAGCTTCCATCCTTGACTGCCGTGTTGATGTCACGGATCAATTCAAAAATGACACTGACCGCATCTGCTGTATTAAGGTCATCGTCCATTGCTGCCAGGAATTTTTCACGGTAGGCCAAAAGCTGGCAAAGAGTCATTTCTTCTTCCTGGCTCATTTCTCCTCGTCCGGTATCGATAAGATGCAAGAGATTTGCTTTTGCGTTCCGGATCCGTGCAAGGCTGTTTTTCGACTGTTCCATGAGCTCTTCGCTGAAATTGATCGGGCTGCGATAATGTCCCGACAACAGGAAAAAGCGCATCACTTCTCCGTCATACTGCTTGAGGATATCCCTTACAGTAAAGAAATTGCCTTTGGACTTTGACATTTTCTCATTGTCGATCGTAATATATCCGTTGTGCATCCAATAATTTGCAAAGGGTTTTCCGGTCATGGCCTCTGTCTGTGCGATCTCATTTTCGTGATGCGGGAACATAAGATCCTGACCTCCCGCATGGATATCGATCGTATCGCCGAGATATTTTGTCGACATGACAGAGCACTCGATATGCCAGCCCGGTCTTCCCATTCCCCAGGGAGATTCCCAAGCGATCTCATCGTCGACTTTTCTTGCTTTCCAAAGCGCAAAATCAAGAGGGTCCTGCTTGATATCTCCAACGTCGATCCTTGCACCGGACTCAAGATCTTCAATGTTTTGCTTGGAGAGTTTTCCATAATCCTTAAATTTTCGAGTGCTGTAATAAACATCACCGTTGACTTCATAGGCATAGCCTTTTTCGATCAAACCGGAAACAAAGCGAATGATCTCTTCCATGTTTTCTGTAACTCTCGGATGTACGCTCGCCTTTCTGACATTTAAGGCCGCTGCATCCTTATAATATTCGTCGATATATTTTTCGCCGATCTCGCCGGCAGTCAGGCCTTCTTCGCGCGCCCTGTTTATGATCTTATCATCAACGTCAGTAAAGTTTTGCACAAAGTTGACTTTCTTTCCACGGTATTCAAGATACCTCCGAAGAGTATCAAATACAACAAAAGGTCTGGCATTTCCGATGTGGAAATAATTGTAGACCGTCGGCCCGCAAACATATATTTTTATTTCTGCTTCATCAAGAGGCTTGAATTCTTCTTTTTTTTGCGTCAGTGTATTATAAATCTTCATGTGTGTTCCCCTCTTCTATACCTCTGATTTTGTTCTCCATGCCTACGATCCTGCGACGCAGACATTCGAGTTCGACTGCGATCGGATCGGGCATATCGACCTGATTGAAATCTTCGGCCCGCTGATTTCCACGTTTTACGATTTTTCCTGGAATGCCTACCACAGTACAATTGTCCGGGATCTCTTCAAGAACGACCGAGCCTGCTCCTATTTTGCAGTTATTTCCTACTTTGAACGGGCCTAAAACCTTTGCACCTGTACTGATCACGACATTATTGCCGATCGTAGGATGCCGTTTCCCGGTATCTTTTCCGGTTCCGCCAAGTGTAACGCCTTGATAGATCGTCACATCATCACCGACCTCTGCGGTCTCTCCGACTACAACACCCATTCCGTGATCGATCATACAGCGTCTGCCAATGACCGCGCCGGGGTGGATCTCGATTCCCGTCAAGAAGCGGGCAAGCTGCGAAAGCAGTCTTGCAAGCAGCTTACATCCGTGAATATGCAGAAAGTGTGACCATTTATGAAAAATCAACGCCCATATCCCCGGATAGCATAAAAGGACCTCGATGCCTGTCCGTGCTGCCGGGTCTTTATCGAGAACAGATTTTATATCTTCATTGATGTCTTTGAAAAATGCCATCGTTTGCCCCCTTACTTTAAAAAAAATGGCGAACGTGTCCGTTCGCCAAAAATTATACCGTATTTTGCCCTTAAAATCAAAGGTTTTCCTTTTTAGAGATAATTCATCGGATTTTGAGGAGTTCCGTCTTTGCGTACCTCAAAATGCAGATGATAGCCGGTCGCTCTTCCGGTGATGCCAACAGTCGCGATCTGGTCGCCTTTGCGAACGACATCTCCTACGGCTACATTCATTGTGTCACAGTGTCCGTAATAAGTCACAATGCCGTTTCCGTGGGATACGATCACGAGGTTTCCGTAGGAACCCTGATAGCTTGCGTGAGTGACGACGCCGTCATCGACAACATGGATCGGAGTTCCTTTCGGATTCCGAAGATCGACGCCGGTATGACGTCCGCTGCCACGGGATCCAAAAGCAGAAGAGACTTCGATATGCCCTACCGGTGCGCTGAAGTTGCCGGTTCCAACCAAAGAGGAAAGGGATTTTGTACCCTGAAGAACTGTGGAGGGTTTCGGTTCGCTGATGATCGTGGAAGCGATTTCTTTTGTCGAGACCACCGCAGCATTTTGTTTTACGGTTTCTTTCGTTACTTGTTTTTCACCGTAAGTTCCGGCTACTTTGACACAGGTTTCGCCTTTATAAAGGGTGTCTGTTTTTTCATAAGAAAGTCCGTAAGCGATCTGCTCGCTGGTTGTGGATCGTTCTGTCAAAGTCAAATGGATGTATGGTTTGACCTCAAAGAGGTTAAGCGCTGTACCAATTTTCAGGCAATCAGCGTTGGCCGTCGGATTAGCTGCGGCAAGCTCACTGATTTTCATTCCATTATCATGTGCGATCGTCCAGAAGCTGTCTCCGCTTTGAACGGTATATGTTTTCGGCTCTTTTGTTCCTGTGAGGATCATCGTGACCGCGTCTTCTTTGGCCATCGGCTTTGCGTCCTCTCCGGAAACTTCAGCCAAATCTACTTTTTCTGTATATGCTACGTTGATCAGCTCGGATCCCGGAGTCTGGTAAGCAGTCGTAACGGCATCCAGAACGGCCTGTGCTTCTGTTTTGTCTGCAACAGCGACGATGGCCTTGCCATCGACCATAACTGCATAATATGACTCTGTATTTTGTGCTGCGGCTTTTGCCTCCGCAGAAAGTTCACTGCCGCTCATTCCGGCACCGTGTGAAAATGCCAGGACGCTGCAAAGGACTACCGTAGAAAGAGCATATGCTCCGATTCCAATTCTATTTTTAACTGGCATTGCAAAAAACTCATTTTTTGCTTTTTCTTTCGCAATACCGACAATTTTCGTAATCGATTCTTTGTTTATTTTAGTTCTAATCATAGAGTACCTCTCTTCATCTGTTTTTTATTCTTCTTATCTGCGTAACACCTTTCGTTTATACTAAAAACATTTTTCTTTATATATTTCGTTTTACTTTTTGTCATTTTTCTATTTGCCAATGGAGTAATGTTACAGGAATGTTACAGGAAAGTCAAGCAATTCGGAGTCATTTTAGAAGCGGTTCTCTGCGCAAAAAGAAAAAACCGTTGAAATATCAACGGTTTTTATAGTTCGTTAGTTTTCTAACATTCTGACTATTCTGCGACCTCGCATAAAGTCACTTTTTTCATAATTTGTGGCGTACGCGGGTTGTCACGTGGATCCGTATCGACTTTAACGATGGTATCAAGCGCCTCCATCCCTTCGATAAGCTTTCCGAAAGCAGCATATTGCCCGTCAAGATGCGGTGCCGCAGCTACCATGATAAAGAATTTGCCTTCTGCAGAATTCGGGGACATTCTTCTTGCCCTGGAAAGAACTCCTTTTTCATTTTTTAATTTATTTTT
>CAZKCB010000225.1:0-3886 GCA_964550965.1 uncultured Oscillospiraceae bacterium | reverse complement strand
GCACTCAAAGGAATGGCTGCGGCTACGGGTAAGACAGGGTTTTCCGCATCTAATCTGCTGCTCATATCTATTCTTCAAGTCGTGATCATCGGGCCGATCATCAATATCGTTCCGACACTTGGTGAAGAACTTGGCTGGAGAGGCTATTTGCTCCCGAAGCTGCGTCTGTTTTTACATGACAGAGCCGCGTTGGTTCTGACCGGAGTGATCTGGGGCGCATGGCATATCCCCGTTATCGTGATGGGGCATAATTACGGAACCGACTATGTGGGCTATCCCTTGCTTGGGATCTTCGCAATGATCGTGTTCTGTGTTGCTCTCGGAATCATTGAGGGATATGCATCGATCAAACTGCAAAGCGTCATCCCGGCGGCGATGATCCATTCCACCGTCAACGCAGGTGCGGGCTTGCCGATCATTCTGGCCTTCAGCGGATATGATCCGATCCTCGGACCCGCGATCACCGGACTTGTCGGAGGCCTTCCGTTTACTGTATTGGCTGTGATCCTGCTTGTGAAATCAGGCAAGAAAAAAAAGGTCGATTTAAGCGAAATGGAGACAGTAGAGCAGGAGTGAACAGATTGCTTCTGTAAGGAAAATCGCTAAGTGAAACAGCATATAAATTTTATTAAAGTACGGAAGGACTTGCCATCTGTGAATCACAGATGGCAAGTCCTTTAACATAGAAAGAAATTTATTTTGGATAAAAAGTAATTTCATTAAATAAAATAAAATAATTTCCATATTCGTGTCACAAAATGTAGTTTTTTTTCGTTGTATATATAGGGCAACGTTTTAAAAGCTTATTTATTTCGTAAGTTAATAAAACAATCTATTAAATAAAGCGCTTGCAAACAATATATGAAAGGAGAAAAAATTTACAATGTTTGTAATACAGAAAAAAGTCATTTGAATCGCCCTAATATTACTGTGGAGGAAAATTATGAAGAAAATAGTTTCAATTTTACTAACGATGCTAGTTTGTTTGGGAGGAGTTAGTCAAACTTTCGCAGCGCCTAATGCTTGCGAAAGTAAAAGTGAATTAATAGAAACATCGCACCTTTCGATGCTTCTTGATGGAAGGCTCAAACCAGTTAATGAAGATCCAAACTCGAACATTAATTTTAACTTGGTTCATCAATCTAAAGAATTAAAAAACGATGTCGAATTAGTCAGCAGCAAAGAAATAATTCGAGATGTAAAAAAAGTTGATGAACGTGAAGGGGTAGATACATATGAAGTAACGATAATCTATAATGATCGTTATAAATTAGATAATGATAAAAATGTATCTGGAAAGTTTGGCATTCCCTTATCCTCACTTGTTGGAACTAAGGGAGATATAAGATTGTTAGGTACAACCGATAGCACGACAAGTACATATTGTGACGTAAAAATGTCATGCCAAGTGACTTATACAAAAACGTACGTTCCTGGCCAAACAAGTGACTTTATGTACAAAATCACTAAAGTACAAGGCGGTTTTGTTTCAAAAAGTGATCCACAAATGGGCTGCAAAAGCATGTACTTGCAGTTTAAAGCATATGGAGGTCGCTACGTTTCTCCAACATCAACTCGTGGCACAGGACCGGAAAGCCGGACCGGTAACACCGTTAATTATCCGACTATGGGTTCGACATATTCCTTAACAACAAATAGTGGATATTATTATGCAACAGAAGTTTCAGGAACATATACTGCAGGAAGGACTTTCTTTACTGTTAATCGAATCAATTCTTCATTCACTGCAAACAGCTATGTGGAGTTTGGTTTTGGAGATATTACGGGAATTTGGCCACTTTAATCTTAGCTAGTTGATTTTATTTTGCAATCCCTCACAACGATATTTTAATGTGAGGGATTGCACCTGTTGCTTTAAATTAAAGTGAAAGTGTTTTAGTATAGAAAATAAAAGAGAAAACCATTATGGTTGATAGAAAAGAGGTGCTAAGGTTGAAAAAAAATAGCGAACAAGTTGGTTCTGTACTAATGATCATATATTTAATCGCGTGTATTCTAATAATTAAAAACCTTCAAAATTTATCACTTTTCGATATTGACGCCCCGTTAACTACAATGCTTATTTCAGCCCTGCTTTTTATTGTTTTTGGATTTCTTTTAGGGTGTACTGTGTCAATAAATCTAAAAAAACCTATTCATTTTTTGTTTTGGCTCTTACTGATAGTATTCCTCTTGATAGGTTTATCGCAGATAATTTATTATGCTGTTCCTGCGCCTTGGATGGGTAATCTTGTAGTGTCATTGATAGAAATAAGTCCTTTGGGGCAAATTGGACTTGGCTGCTATCTTTATATTTTGATAGTTCATATCATTATGAAGAATAACTCCTCAAACATAGGACGCTAATTCTTGATAAAGAAGAAAACGTGAACGAAAATGAAATCATGACCGTCGGCTCAGTTGACGGTCATGATTTTTAGCGTATTTAGGGAAGTTCAAACTCAGGAAAAAAACGGTTAATTGAAAAAGTAACTTCCGTTTTGGCTGCCAGCCAGCGGTTGCAGAGCTAAATGCCGTTTTTCACCGCAATAAAAGCTATCAAATTCACTTATACAGGTATATAATTTACATAAACTAACCATAAATATCGATTGTTTCGCACGGCAAAATGACCACCGGAAATACGATTGCAAGGGTAACTTCCGCCGGTCGATCAATTGCATGATTAAATTCCGGCGATACCTATCCTGTTTATCGTTAGTTTTTTATTTCAGTAAAGCAGGCTTTAAGTGCACCTCTTTGGGAGGAATCTCTTTCAGGGACAAGGCTTCCAGAACTGTATGGTCCATAAGAAGTTGGGACAGTCTCCATGGCGTTTTGTCACCCCGACTGGCTCTTGCCGTACTGTTAATATGATTCATCAGCAGTGTCACTTTTTCCTGGGTTAAATTCTTAAACGTCCTTCCTTTTGGCAGGACATACCGAATGAATTCGTGGTTCTTTTCAATATGCGGCTTCTGGTAAGATGCCATGGGATCGCAGTAGAACACCTTGGTTCTGATGCAACCGTCTTCTGTGGTTTCAATCTCTGTCGGCATCTTGAACTCCGAACCGTTGTCAGTAAGCAAAACTGGGAAGGTGCTTTCAAAGATCTTCTCGCCCAACTTCTCATACAGCCAATCAATCGCTTCGAGAACACACTCTTGTGTGCAATGATCCAGAAGAATTCCAAGCATCAATCCGGTATTGCGAAAAAAGAGGGTCATAATGACTTTCCCGCTCTTTGTGCCATGGACGGTATCCATTTCTACGACCGGAACATCCGGGTTTTCAAGGGCAAACGCAAGAAAGTCCTTGTAGGTTCGCCCCTCTCGGTATCGTTGCTGTTTCCCGCTGCCTTCCTTGTTCTTTTTTCTTGGTTTCATCTTTACCTTGCGGGGGAGATCGATGTTTCGCGCGGTAAACAGATTCCATTCGAAGTAATTGTAGAGCGTCCGTTGAGAACACCCGATTTCTGACTGGTGGTTCGCATGGATGTGCTTAAGCGACTGGCCCCTCATGACGAGAGGACTAATGAGTTCATCCAGATGGCCGAACTCTTTTTGGCTCAAATCGATTCCTTCTCGTGAAGCCGAAAGCGTATCTTTGTATTTCTCGTTTGCGATGCGCCCTCGATAATGGATCTTTCTCAGCCTACAAGTTGCTCGATTTTCACAGCCATTGCAAACATGAGGATACCTGTTAAGTCTACTGCAAGTTTTCTCAAGATATTCGGCACATATTTTGTAGCAGTTTCGGTGGCTGCACCGTTTGCATAGTCTGTCACATTTGGTATCGCAAAGGTGCCGCTTCTGACAGATGCTGTGATTCTGACACTTCCCTCCAAATCCATTGAAATCGGGAGCTCCAATCACCCGGTTTCGTT
>CAZKCB010000224.1:0-3887 GCA_964550965.1 uncultured Oscillospiraceae bacterium | reverse complement strand
TAATTATGGGTTTGATGTTGTAGACCTGATTGCCAAAGAGTCACCTGAAAAGGTAGCTATGGTATGGTGCGATGACAAAGGGGCAGAAGCAACCTTTACTTTTTCGCAGATGAGCGAATACAGCAACAAAGCAGCAAATTTCTTTAAAGATCACGGCATCAAAAAGGGCGATGCAGTCATGCTCGTCTTAAAACGCCGCTATGAATTCTGGTTTTGCCTTCTTGGACTCCACAAAATCGGAGCAGTTTGCATTCCGGCGACCCATCTGCTGACCAAAAAAGACTTTGTATACAGAAGCAATGCAGCAGATATCAAGATGATCGTTTCCGTGGCCGAAGAAGAGGTCATGTTTCATATCGACGAATCAAAAGAAAAATCGCCGACGCTCGAGGCTTGTGTATCGGTTGGGGGAACTCGCAAAGATTGGATCGATTTTGACGCCGAAATCGAAGCGATGCCATCTACTTTTGAAAGACCGGCCGGAGCAGACGCGAGCAGGAACGAAGATACGAGCTTGCTCTATTTTACATCCGGGACCACGGGCATGCCCAAGATGGTGCAGCATGATTTCACCTATCCGCTCGGGCATATCGTGACAGCAAAGTATTGGCATAATGTGCAGGATGACGGTCTGCATCTGACCGTTGCCGATACGGGATGGGCGAAGGCCGTATGGGGAAAAATCTACGGACAGTGGATCTGCGGAAGCGCTGTTTTCGTATATGACTTTGATAAATTTGTTCCGAGGGAACTGCTCGAAGTCATTATCAGGCACAAGGTCACTACTTTCTGTGCGCCTCCCACCATCTATCGTTTCTTCATTAAAGAGGACCTGAAGAATTTTGATGTGAGCAATCTCAAATATTGTTCGATTGCTGGAGAACCTTTGAATCCGGAAGTTTATTATCAGTTTCTAAAAGCTACGGGCATCAAACTGATGGAAATCTACGGGCAGACAGAACTGACGGTTTCAATCGGCAATTTTGTAGGAATGGAGCCAAGACCCGGTTCCATGGGAAAACCCGCACCGTATTATGACATCGATATTCTGGATGAATTCGGAAAGACCTGTGATATCGGTGATGAAGGACAGATCGTCGTTCGCACTGATAAGAGAAAACCCATCGGATTGTTCCGCGGATATTATCGCGATGAAGCTTTGACGGAAAAAGCATGGCATGATAACATCTATCATACGGGAGATATGGCATGGAAAGACGAAGACGGTTATTACTGGTTTGTCGGAAGAGCTGACGATGTCATCAAGAGCTCGGGCTACAGGATCGGACCTTTTGAAGTCGAAAGTGCGATGCTTGAGCATCCGGCCGTTCTCGAATGTGCCATTACGGCAGTACCGGATCCCGATCGCGGACAAATCGTAAAAGCGACGGTCGTGCTTGCCAAACAGTACAAGGGAAGCGATGAACTGGCTCACGAGCTTCAGGAGCATGTGAAGAAAGTTACCGCTCCTTATAAGTATCCTCGAATCATTGAGTTCGTTGAGGAGCTTCCTAAAACGATCAGCGGAAAGATCAGAAGAGTCGAAATCAGAGAGCAAGATCAAGAGTAAACGTTTATTCAACGGGTTTGTGGGTATCATACATAAGCCCGTTGATTTTTTTATGGAAGAAAAGGAGAGTGGATCATGAAAAATATACTTGTACCAATTGATGGCTCCGAATATTCTGAAAGAGCCTTAGCCAAAGCGAAAGAAATCGCCGCAGCCTTCGGCTGCAAAATCACTTTGCTGAACGTGCTGAGCATCGTTTCTGCAATCAATTACTATCCGAATATGCGTTTTTCGCATCTGGACGCGATATTGGACTGGCAGTCTATCGTACAAGAAGCAAAGAAGACTTCTGCTGAGCTCATGGAAAAGGCAAAGGGAACTCTTGGCGGAATCGAAGTCGAAACCGTAGCTCTCGATCAGCCGGATGGTGCTATTGCGAAGGCAATCGCAGAGTACGCAAATACCCATGATGTCGATATGATCGTAATGGGTTCAAATGGTGCGGGTTCTCTGACTCAGAGACTCTACATCGGAAGTGTAACAATGAAAACACTCCATCTTGTTGAAAAACCGGTTCTGGTTGTTCAGTAATAGCCTTTGCTCAACAACTCAAAATCAGAAATTCTAAAATATATGTTTTGCAGATCTCACAGTTTGCCGTAAAGCAAAGACTTTGCGGCAAACCGTTTTTTTGTTTATGATGAGGTTTGTGTTGTGATGGAAATAAATAAGAAAGCATACGTTGAATATTTGTCGTTGATGCGGTAATATATAAACATCAAAGCAAGGAGTGGATATTACTATGGCAATCAATGTTATCAGCCCAAATATCAGCAGCTATCTCAAAACGATAAGCAGTTCAGGTGCACTGGGTGAAACCGGAAGCAGCAGTACAAACTTCTCGAAGCTTTTGAGTGCGGTCCTTTCCGGTTCAGATGGAACTGTGACGAATAGTATTTCATCCATTCTTGATTCTTACGCAAACACGTCGACCGGAGTGACGGGTTCTGTCAATCTTGATGATATTTTTCAGAAAGCGGCGGATACCTATAATGTACCGGTCGATCTTTTAAAAGCGGTCGGGAAGGCCGAATCGAATTTTGATCCGACTTCAAAATCGAGTGCCGGCGCTATGGGAATCATGCAGCTTATGCCAAAGACTGCAGCGAGCCTTGGTGTTACCGATGCATTCGATCCATATCAAAATATTATGGGTGGAGCGAAGTATCTGAGCCAAATGCTCGAACAGGTAAACGGAAACGTGGAAGTGGCTCTTGCAGCATATAATGCAGGCCCCGGAAATGTTCAAAAATATGGAGGGATCCCGCCTTTTGAAGAAACACACAATTACATTGCGAAGGTAATGGACTACTGCAGCGACAACCTTACCGCCGGTATCGTTTCGGGAAGCACTTCTTCTTCCGGCCTGACCGGCAGTGAATCTCTTTCGGAACTCAGCGCAAAGGATCTCAGTACGATGATGACTCTTTACCGCTACCAGACAGAGCTGTCGATACTTTCAGCGGTCAGCGATAATGAGGAAAGCAAAGATGCTTCTTCCAACCTTTTTTCAACTGAAATGATGAATATGTTATAAAATTCACAAAAGTGATCCGAGACAGGCATTTCAAGAACTTTTGAAAATGCCTGTTTTTTTATGCTAAAGAAAAAGCTTGAGATTCTAATGGTCTCAGGCTTTTTCTTTGATTTGAAAGATATGCCCGCAAAACTGAAATCGGGATATAATGCAAGAATTTTGCCTGGGAGCATCAAACACGTAAACGCTTTATAACGGTAATTTCTCACACAAGAATAGGATTAGTACAAGAAAGTAACGATATTGCAAGAAAATAAAAAAACGAACAGAGATTATCCAGTAAAAAGAAATGCTTTGTGCCATAAAGAAAGAATGTAATCGGTTACTATTTGTATAAGGAAAGAAATAAAATATTCTGTCATTTAGTAAAGGTCATTATGTTTTTTCTTTAATGATAAGACATTGAAAAACGTAAATATATTTTGGAGGAAGAAGGGAGTTCATGTTATGAACGAAGTGACCGGAGCAGCCAGTGCATCTGCAGTTGCTGCCAAAAAGAAGTTATCATCCAGTTTTTTTAAAAAAGGAATCACCGTTGCAATACTTTCGGGTATGTGCTATGGACTGTATTCTGCATTCCTGACGTTAGGTATGTCAAATGGGACCTGGGCAGACTGGTATGGAGTCAACACCGCTGCTTTATCTGCCTTTGTCATCACCTATATGCTTGGCGCTCTTGGCAGTGCGATCAATGATACCATCAGTGCGATCTGGTGTGTCGGCATTTCTGTCGCCAAAGGCGAACTTGGAGATTTTTTCAGAACCCTTAGAACAAAGCCG
>CAZKCB010000223.1:0-3907 GCA_964550965.1 uncultured Oscillospiraceae bacterium | reverse complement strand
CGATGCCCGGAGCGTAAAATACAGGATGGATCGGCGTGCTGATTACTGTGGGGGTCGAGAGCGCAACCCCGTTATAGTTGCCTGAAGTACCCGAAGCCGGATTCTCGATCGTAGGGTCTGCGAGATCCCAAAGCTCTGTAAAACGCAATGTTTCTGTGATCTGATAAAAACCGGCTTTGATAACGACATAATTGTAGTTTCCGGTAAGATAGTCGTAGGTAGAGACTAACAGATCCTTTGCGACATATAGCGTGATGGGAATGCCGGAGCTGGGGGTCAAGACCAAATCACCGCCCCAATAGCCGAGGATGTTTGAAAAGCGGATTTCATTTGCATTTATTGTTACTGTGGTAGGTTGGTCTGCGGTTACTGTTGCGGCCAATCCAAATTCTAAAACATCTCCTTCAAAAACAATAGAGTCGGATTCGATGTTTGTATCACTTCCCCATCCGCTTACATCTGTTGGATCGATGCTTGATCCGACCGTCGTCGTTCCAAGTAGATTAGTCCCGCTCGGCAGGAGTGAATATCCGGCTGCAAAACTGTTTGGACCAATGGTGGTCGTTTGCCCAAAGTAAACCGGAACCGAGGATTCTCCGGAAAGTGATTTCACAATAAAAGTGCCGCCGCTTCCGGATTCGCTGATGTTTCCGCCATAATAGGAAAAAAGATCGGTTTCAAAGGTTACTGACTGGCCGCCGGTAAAGGTGATCCCTTGAGAAGGTGTGTCATTCATGGTTGCCGCCACGCGGATCTGTTTTGCTTTGTAAGTAGTCGGAGCGCTTACATTCGTTACGCTGTTTGCATAAACGATAAGCAGATCGTTGCTGTGGTCAATGCCGTTTGTCGGAACCTTGAAGGAAAGTGCTGTCGCAAAAGTATTGCCGTTTAAGGTCGAAAGGGTGCCGGCGTCTGTGGCAAAGCCCTCAAAGCGTCCGGAGCAGATGTTAGAGATGCCAAGCAAAGATTTTCTGGCCAGATAAGGATCAAAGTGATTTTTCGCTGTCTGGATCGCGGTCGCGTTTGTAATATTTAGACTCGAAAAGGGAGCCCAGGTAACGACAGCATGCCGGCTCGCGCCGCTGCCGATCGTGTTTACCTGAAAAAGATAGTTTGAAGATCCGCTGAAATTGTAATATCCGTTTAATGTTCGAGTCTCTTGCAGTTTTGTAGTTGCGTTGTAATAATAGCCTACAGTAACCGTGACATTGTCAAAGAAAACGGTGCAGTTCGTGTTTGCCAGCGGCAGCAGTCCGAATTTAAAAATTACATTGCCACTTGTATTTTTATAAGCAATATTGGAAACCGTGATATCGTTTCCAAAATAGATATAGTTTGAGGTAAGCGCGGTAGCAAAATTTGTTGTAATATTCTTTCTGTCAACGTTGATACCCGGATCAGCCATAAAATACATCTTATTCGCTTTTTGTGTGAGTGTAGTTGCTGTTATTACTGAGCCAAAGTTCAGGATCGGTTTTGTATAAACGATAGAATGATTTGCCGCATAGGGTGTACCGCTGTTGAATCCGTAGCTGGTACCCGAAATAAGTGAGCCGTACAGCATTCCTGGAGAAGGGCTTTCGCGGTAGTAGCAGCTCATATCTGCTGAAATATTCGCATCGAATTCGGTTGCTTCCCCGATAATCAGTTCCTCTGTCGCAGAAACCCCCGGAGTGTATTCGACAGGACCCGAAAGGGGCTCGATGTCATAATTAAGGGTCACTCCTTTTCCCGAGAAGGCGGAAAGCCCCGAGGCTTTTTCGCTTTTCCCGACCGAAGTAAAATGGATCAAAAGATTATAGTCGCAGTTGATTGAGCCGTCCGATGCAATTGCAGCAATGCCGCTCGGCGAAGTCTGGTGTTCAATGAGATATGACAGCTTCATTGTCGAATCCTTATATGCCGCATCGTTTTTGCTGATCGTTTTTTCACCATGAAAACCCGATGACGCATCATAGTAGGCATAATAAGGTCCTTCGGTCGCCGGAAGCAGAGTAACGCTCGCCGGAGATGTTGAAAGCTGAGTCGTAACGGCGCTTTTTATATCTTCGGTAAGAACCTTTGCATATTCAAGACCGGATTTTGCATTCAGGTAAGCCTCTCTTGATTTTATTCCCGTATCGCTTGCAGAGATGCTTGCTTTTGCGGCAAATAAAATTGCGGCCGAAATAACCAGAAGCGCTGCCACGATAATGACGACATAGGCCAGAACAATGCCCTTGCGGCTCCTTTTAAATCTTTTCATTCAATCACCTCCGGAGGTTCGGGAATTCCAAAATGAAGGTATTGCGGATCAGTTGGTGCCAGACTGACGGGATTCGCTGCATGGAAGGTGTCCCAGTCAATATTGTTTAGGACGACGCCTCCTTCGATATAAAATGGGCCATCTTCGTGTTCGCTTTCGATCCGATAGACCAAAGTGCATCTCCTGCCGAGATTTTTTACATTAAATACGACTTTGCTTAAGGCCGGAAAACTCATTGATGTTGGTGTGGCAACATCTGTATTACCGTAAAAAACGGCTTGGTAGACAGGAACTCCTGTGCTTTCATCAAAATAGAATTCGGAATAGTCGCCCGAAAGAAGGTGGTCGCTGATGATAAGAGAATCAGAAACGGAGGCCGCGTTCTGGATCAGGGATTCAAGTGATCTTGCCTGACCATAAGCAGAGGAGACAGATTCTGAACTTTGAAAGGATTGATTGCTTAGATACCAGGTATATGTAGCGGCTACAATGATGATCACTACAAAAATAAGACTCACAATGATCTCGGGCAGCGTAAAACCAGCCCTTCCCTGAAACTTTTCAGGATAAAGGCGTTTTCTTGAAACGGATGCTTTTGTGCCCAAAATAATTTTCATAGCTCACCAATCCTTGTGCGCAAAGCAGATCATTTCTGTGAATTGGCGGTCGTTGGCAAAGCCGTAATATTCCCGTACCGTGATTTTATAAAGACTGGAGCCCTTCGGATCGGGCTCGACGACAAACTGGATCCCGTCGACCGTGCTGACAAAACCACCGCTTGCATTTTTATACTGAACAACGCCCCCGACTTTACTTGCTTCCTCGATCGCCGTTGCTGCGATGCCGCCTCCGTTGACATAAGTCATGATGGCATCAGCTGCTGCTTGTGCTTCTGCCGCGTAAGCGTCCGAATTGGTGTTCCCTGTGACCATGTTTCTCGAAAAATTGATTCCTAGAAGAACGGTCGTTGTGACAAGCGAAAGAATAAGCACTGCCGCAAGTACCTCAACTAAGGAGAAGCCTTTTTTTGTATTCTGTTTATAGGGGAAAATCTGGGACAGATGCATGAAAAGGCCTCCTTTATTTACCATTTTATAGTATTGTATGCTAAAGCCCACAAAAAGTAAATATTGCAGCAGATGCACAGCTTGCTTCACTAAAAGACAAACCGTTTTAAATAAACAAAAAACGCAAAAATCGTTCATTATGTTTTGACTTGCAAAAAATGTAAATCGGGCCATGTGGAATACTCTCCTGAAATTATATTATAAATGTAAAAAAAACGCAGGAAAATGTTTGACATAATATTTTGAATGGTTATAATTAAAGCATTACAGGCTAACTTTGTGAAAGCAAAGGACGCAAAACTAAAGGGCCTAAGTTCTTTTTTCTAAAGAATACGGTCGCCAGTTGCCGCCTTCCTTTTTTTGGGAAGATGTTTATTCGACAGCAACGGAAATTATCATATTCATTAATTAAGGAGAGTATAACATGAACAAAAAGACAAAAAAAGGCTTTACGTTAATCGAATTGATTGTCGTTATTGCGATTTTAGCGATTCTGGCAGTAATTGCGATCCCTGTAGTAAATGGTTTGGTTACGGATGCAAGAGAATCTGCAGCGGAAGCGAATGCGAGGACTTTGGAGCTTGCAATCAAAGCT
>CAZKCB010000222.1:1215-3939 GCA_964550965.1 uncultured Oscillospiraceae bacterium | reverse complement strand
CACCGATGTACTACAGATATAATGGCCGCTGGCTTTCAAACTTGCTCTCCGGTCTAAATGATTGGACAAGCATAACTGTAACTGCAACAAACGGGACAACAATAAATATCGCAGCGGCTGACGTTTCAAAATATTTTATAGCATACAATAACACACAGTCAAAAGCGAGCAAGAATACTTCAGAAGGCAAACGGGTCACAATAGCATATGATAATCCGAAACTGATCATTCCGGGAGAAGGTAAGGTTGTGACCTCCGCAGCGATCAATAATGATGGTAATAGCAGCGGAACAGATGCAACGATAGCGCTTGCTTCTGTTGAAGGAGTTACGCTCAACTTCGCTTCCACAGGTGGCGGAGGAGGTGGTGGCGGTGCCTCCACACCGGCCACCCCGACTAAGCCCACCACTCCGGCCGATACAAAAGTCACTCCTGTAAAAACAGTAGAAACGATTGCCGGAGCAGTCAGCGGCGGAAAAGCCACAAGCAGTGTTTCATCAAGCGATTTCAACAAACTTGTGACACAAGCACTTAATGATGTCAAAGAAAAAACAACAGCCACAAGCGGAACGGTTGCTTCTGTCATTGAAATCAACCAGACCTTGACCGATGTTCAGAAAACAGGAACGGTTTCAGCAGCGGTAGAAATTCCGGTCAGCGGAGTATCAAAAATCGTTTCAGACACAAAGTCCGATCTTAAAATCACGACAGCGGTAGCCGAAATGACTTTCGATCAGACCGCATTAAAGAAAATCGCGGAGAGTGCAGAAGGAAGCACACTTAATCTTTCGGCTGAAAAGCTTACTTCGTCAGACAATCCAGCGGTGGAAAAGCTTTTGAAAGAAGGAAAACCAGTATACGACTTTACGCTGGTTTCCGGAGATAAAAAAATATCGAGTTTTGGAGGCGACGTATCTGTTTCGGTTCCTTACATCCTTGCAGCCGGAGAAAAGGCGGATGGTGTTGTGATCTACTATGTAGCCGATGACGGTAAAATGACCGAGGTCAAAGGTGCATCCTATGATGTGAAAACGGGTCTTGTAACCTTTAAAACAAACCACTTCTCAAGCTATGCCGTGGGATATGATGAAACAGCAGTTTGGTCGAATCCTTTTGCAGACGTAAATCAAAACGCATGGTATTTCAACTATGTAAAAAATGTCTGCGCAAAGAATCTGTTCACTGGTACGAAGGCAAACGCTTTCAATCCGAATGGCGGAATGACAAGAGCTATGTTTGTAACCGTTCTTGGAAGAATGGCTTCGATCGACGCTTCGGCATATAAAACTTCTCAGTTTGCAGATGTCAAGAGCAGCGACTGGTACGTGGGCTATGTTGCATGGGCGACTGAAAAGGGTATTGTCAGCGGAATCAGCAAAGCAAAATTCGACCCGAATGCGGCAGTTACAAGAGAGCAAATGGCCGTTATGCTTTTGAACTACTACAAGGCAATCGGACAAGGTCCCACAGGAGCTTGGGCGATCCAGCTTACATACAGTGACGGCGCGCAGATTTCAGATTGGGCAACCGAAGGAGTCATGTTCTGCAAGATGAAAGGACTTATTTCCGGGTATGCCAATGGTTCCTTTGCTCCGGGCAAAACCGCAACAAGAGCTGAAGTGGCAGTCATCCTGACTAAGGCGACAGAGCAATAACCTATCAATTTTAGATATCTTCATATATCCTCACTTACCCTCCGCGGCCGATGAGATTTTCTCATCGGCCTCTGGAGTACACGGGCAAAAGTAAAAAATAGCTTGAATGGAAGGGAAAAGAAACATGAACAGAAAAAGGCTATGGGCATTTGCACTTTGTGCGGTCCTGCTTCTGCAGATGGCATTTCCAAGCGGAGGGTCTGTATTTGCAGCCGATCCCGCTGCTGCTAACACGCATACGAATTATGCAGGCAGTCTGGATCCGGTGCAGAAAAATTACGGCAAGGCAAATTATCTTTACGATACGGTGACACTTACCGGAGATGGTATGTCAAAGGATCACATCCTTTCCGTTAAAGAGATCGAGGCGCTTGCCTGTGACCCTTCAAAAGGAATCGGGTACAGCGGGCTTTACAGCTTCATGCAAAGCGGCGGCACCTATTCTTCGAATACGATGGAAGGAGCAAAATTATACGAGCTTCTTTTGGCAGAGGGAATGAGCGCCGGACTTCCTGATGATACAAAAGTCAGTACCATTTCAAAGGATGGATACACGATCGAATTGACTCTCGGAGATCTGCGGCATCCTGAAAAATATTCTTATTTCACTTCAACCTCAGCAGCAAGCCCTTCGGGAACCAATCTTCCGATCATGCTTAGTTTTTCTTCGGATACGGTTCCTTTGATCGGTCCGACGGGTGATGAAAGCACGACAAAAACTTTCACGACAAGTGAAGGATATAATAATGAGGCGGAGAACAGCGGCGGGCCGCTTCGTTTGACGATCGGTCAGACCGTAGCCAATGAAGCCAACGCAAAATTAAATAACAAATGGATATCCAGGATCATTATCGGAACGGAAAAAAACCACGGACTGCATAGCGGTGAGGCAGCCACTAGCGGAACAGCCTTGGCAGTGAATGTATATAACAATGGTACGAATGCGCTGATCAAGAATAGAAAATATACACTTGCGGAGTTGGAAACCTTTTCTTCTGCCGGAACAAACTGTGCGCGAAATTATTATGGGGACGGCAATAATTTCTATGAAGGAGTAAAAATATGGAAA
>CAZKCB010000222.1:0-1205 GCA_964550965.1 uncultured Oscillospiraceae bacterium | reverse complement strand
ATTCTCGAAAACAGCGTGGTTCTTCCGGGCAATGAAGGAACCGCGGTCTTTCATTTTGAAGGAAAACCTTCCGAAACGATCGATCTTTCCTACTTACGAAATGCCAGTAACGATTACACTGGCTACACAACTTCCGTTTTGGCCTCGGGTGCTGTGATCACTTCTGTCAAACCGATTCTTGCTTATGCCGTCAATGGCGAAGCTACTTCGGAAAACAATCTGATCGCAGCACTTCCCGCCAACGGAAGCGAAAAAACGGGCAGCACCCTTTGTGCATGCACGGGGATCGATGTGTATCTTGGTGTGTCTGATGATATGCACAACAAAGCGCCCTATACAGCTTATCAAGATCAAACGATCCTGATTACCGGGAGCGGCATTGATACAGCGGGGCAATGGACGGTCGCACAGCTTGAGGATCTTGTTGCAAAGACCTATACAAGGCAGTATCCTGTCGAAGCTGTTCCGACGACGTTTCGCGGAATCGATCTTTACGGACTTTTGGATCAAATCGGTCTGGCAGTGGATGCAGAAACTGTAACTTTGAAAAATACATCCGGCAGCAGTGTCACAATTTCAATGTCGGCACTCAGTGCACCGGCAGAGATGACGCTTCTTGCTTATAGCAAAAATGGAACCGCGTTGGTTCCGAATGTTGGAAGTGATGGCTATTCCGAGGCCTCAAAAAATGCCGGAGGACCTATTTTGCTGGTTGATTCGACGCATTATCTGGAAAACCTGGCTTCCATTGAGGTCAAGGCCGGCGGAGCAGACTGGAGTCATTCCCAAAACGGTTATACTTCGTACCTGAACACCAAAATCAGGATCCATGGAACCCAGGCAAAGCATGATGTGATGCTTACCCTTGCAGAGCTTGAGTCTTTAGCCGATTCGACTGTCCGGGATTCGTTTGCCTCCGGAGGCGGAAAATTTAATTTTGAAGGAGTGATCCTTCGCAAGATCGTCGAAGCGAACCTTGCCGATGGACTTAGCGTTCCGGCAAAAGTGACGGTAGGCGCAGATGGTTATGCTCAAAATATTGACGTGAACGCAATCTATCACGGCATCAATAGCACCTACCAGCCTGGTGAACATCGTGATGTTATTCTGGCGTACAGCATAAACGGAGCGCCGCTCGTTCCGACAAGCAGTGCAATCGGATACACCGGTGAAAATGCATATGGGCCGCTTCGCCTCATCGTTGA
>CAZKCB010000221.1:0-3959 GCA_964550965.1 uncultured Oscillospiraceae bacterium | reverse complement strand
GCGATTTCCATACCCGTTGATGAGACATCCGGGCTGGCCTATATGCTGACCCCCGGGGATCACGTCGATATCATTGCTCAATTTGTAAGTACGACAAATACCTCTACTGCAAATGCAAACAGTTCCGGTAAGCTTTCATACACGACGATGCTTGCCGAAAATATCACTGTTCTTGCGGTAGATAATGACTTCTCTGAAGATGGAAAAATCGGCAGCGACATACCGACCTACACGACGCTGACACTGGAGGTCACTCCTAAGCAGGCAATGGAGCTAAGCATGGCACAATTTGAAGGACAGGTCAGAGCGATTCTAAGATCGCCGGCAGATCAAAAACAAACAAGCCTGCCAAGCTTGACTCTTGGCAACGTAATGGTTAAATAAACAGTGGGGGCGGTGCAAATGAAAATAAAAGTATTATTGATAAGCAAACAGGACAGCAATTTCAAAACCATTAAAAACATGATAAATGATGAAGAGATCATTGTCGTAGGAGAATCTCCGGGAGGAGCCGTTGCCTTGGAAACGATTGGAAATCTTTCACCTGACATCATCATAATGACGCTTGGAGCGGGAGACAATGATGTACTTAGCTTAACAGAACGCATTGTTTTTAACAGTCCGCGCTCCCATGTCATTTTGCTCACGGAGTATCTCGATGTAGACATCCTGCAGCGTGCTCTCAAGGCAGGTGCACACAATGTGATCGAATTTCCAAAATCCGAAAAGGAACTCACAGAATACATCAAGACCGTATATCATAATGAAACGGTTCGAATCGAGTCCTTGAATGGAAAACAGACACTTACCTGGCTTTCAAAAGTGATCACTGTTTTCGGAGCAAAAGGCGGAATAGGAAAGACGACCCTGGCTACCAATTTAGCTGTTAAGCTCGCAGAAGGCGGGAAAAAGGTCGCTCTTGTTGATTTGGATCTTCAATTCGGTGATGTAAACATATTTCTTGACATCGATCCGGCCGATACGATTTCGGAACTTGTACAGGAGGTTTCGGAGCCCAACATAGACCTGCTTCGCAGCTACATGAATGTTCACTGCAGCGGGGTACATGTTCTTTGCGCACCCAAAAGCCCTGAATATGCCGAACTTGTTTCTCCGGCAAATGTACAGAGCATACTCAGCTTGCTCCGTACTTACTATGATTATGTGATCATTGACACTCCGCCAAGTTTCAACGACAACATTGTTACGGCGCTGGAAGCTTCCTCTGCGATCCTTTTTGTGATCGGTCTTGATATATCGATACTCAAGAATTCAAAATTGAGTCTGGCTGTACTTCGGTCTCTCCAGCAGCTCGATAAGGTAAAAATAATAGTAAACAGAGCTGTGAATATCAGTTCGATAAGCTTGAGTGATGTACAGAAACTGATCGATTGTCCCATATGGGCAAGGATACCAAGCGATTATAAAATTGCAGTGACCGCACTTAACCGGGGCATCCCTTTTGTCACGGGAGCACCGAAAAGCGAACTCAGCCACGCGGTTTCTTCGATTGCTGCGCTGATCAGTGCGGGAACAACAGATGTTGAGTCGCTTAGTCAGAAGGAATTAAAAAAAATTGGAATGCTAAATAATCGGATGGGGCGGGTCCTAAGAAGGAAGCAGCACTAAACAAAAATTTTGCAGTTGGCGTGGTGTCGGGAACGGAGTAGATTATGGGTTTACTTGAAAAAATCGAAAATAAGAAAATGCCGCCGCAGCAGCAGGCAGAAGCTACAGAACCATTTGCTTTTTCGAATAAAGGCAACGCTGCTTTTGTGGATGAATATTCTGACCTGAAGGATAAGATCCACAATGAAATAATAGAGCTTATCAACCAGGAAGTATTTTCCAACGGGAAAATCCAAGGTGATAACGAGAAATATATACTGCAGTCGATCGAGTCTCTTGTGGATGACAAGGGCAGCGGGATCCCCCGCAGTGACCGTCCTCGGCTCGTCAAGGAAATATACCACAATGTAGTGGGCCTTGGACCTCTTGAGCCTCTTTTAGCAGACCCTGAAATCACTGAAATCATGGTCAACGGGCCTTATTCTGTTTATGTGGAGCGCAGGGGCAAACTGGAATTTACCTCAACTGTTTTTAGAAATTCCGAACATCTGATGAACGTCTTGGATCGTATCGTTTCAAGCATCGGAAGGCGTATCGATGAGACGAGTCCGATGGTCGACGCCAGACTTGCTGACGGATCCCGCGTCAACGCGATCATACCTCCTCTCGCCCTGAACGGCCCGACGATCACGATCAGAAAGTTTTCAAAAATTCCTTATACCGAAAATGACTTGATCCGTTTTGGTTCGGTTTCCCCTAAGATGGTATCCTTTTTAGAAGCTTGCGTCAAAGGACGGGTAAACATTATAGTAGCGGGAGGTACCGGAAGCGGAAAGACTACACTGCTCAATGTTTTATCGGGATACATACCAAGCAACGAGCGGATCGTTACGATCGAAGACGCTGCAGAGATCCAGCTTCGTCAGGATCACGTTGTCACGCTTGAAAGCAGGCCGCCCAATCTTGAGCAGGCCGGGCAGATCACAATAAGAGATCTGGTTCGAAATGCTCTGCGTATGCGGCCCGATCGTATCATTGTAGGCGAAGTTCGTTCAGGGGAAACGCTGGATATGCTGCAGGCCATGAACACAGGCCATGATGGTTCGCTTACGACTGCACATGCCAACAGCCCGCGGGATCTGATATCAAGGCTTGAAACGATGGTACTGATGTCGGGCATGGACTTTCCGGTCAAAGCGATCAGAGAACAGATATCCTCAGCACTGAATCTTATCATTCAGGAGGCTCGTATGAGGGACGGTTCAAGAAAAATCGTCAATATTACTGAAGTTCTTGGGATGGAGGGAGATACCGTGACCCTTCAGGATCTTTTTTATTACAAGCCGGACGGCCTGGATCCTTTGGGGAAAATCAAGGGCAATTTTATTTCCACCGGCATCCGCCCAAGCTTTACAGAAAAGCTTGCGGATAATGGCATCGTTGTAGAAGACGAATGGTTTTTTAATTGAGGTGAAAATAATGGAGATTTTTTTAATCGCAGCTTTGACTGGAGTTTTTGTATATTCGATCCTTACTTTGCTTTTATCTTCGAACGAAAAAGTAATCATGAGAGGACGACTTTCCAAATATTTTAAAAAAATCGACATTGATGAGATCCAACACGAAGTATTGAAGCAAAAACAAGGAAAAGACGAAAAGAAAAAGTTAAATCAATTTCAGCTGCTCTGGAAAGAACTTTCAAATCGTCTTGCTATGTCAGGGATCAAGCTTACTGCGACTGAATTTGTGTGGACATGGGCGCTAACTTTAACCGTGCCTGTACTTATCACTTTGCTTCTCAGCAAAAATATCATTACTTGCATTGGAGTCGGTACAATCGGTTTAGTCGTGCCGCCCCTTGTTGTATACCGCGCAAGAAAAAAACGTCAAAGTGAATTCGACAAGCAGCTTGGCGGTTCTCTCACGATTATGGAAAATTCAATAAAAGCGGGTTTCTCTTTCCAACAGGCTATGGAAAGCATTGCGAAAGAAATGCCGCCGCCGATTTCCACCGAATTTGCAAAAGTGCTTCGTGAGGTCCACTATGGCAGCAGTATGGAAGAAGCGCTGAAACGCCTGGTGGAACGGGCAAAGAATAAAGACCTCGACTTACTGGTATCTTCTGTTCTGATTTCAGCCAAGGTCGGAGGAAATCTTAGTGAAATGTTAGAGGTAATATCTTATACATTAAGAGACCGGCTCAAAATAAAATCAGAAGTCCGGATACTTACGACAGCCGGCCGTACTTCCGGAATAATCATCGGATTGCTTCCGATCATTATCATATTGGTGCTGATGGTAATAAATCCGGATTACTTCCAATCCTTTGTTGAAACGGTGTTTGGATAAGAAATGCTAGACGAATCCGGGTATCTTGAGGCGACTGGCCT
>CAZKCB010000220.1:0-3978 GCA_964550965.1 uncultured Oscillospiraceae bacterium | reverse complement strand
TGCCTCTTTTCTTATCGCCGGAAACCTGATTTACAACAGTTTTTTTCCGTTCGGCTCTACCAGAGGGATGCTGTTTTTCACGATAACTGTTTGCATTGCTGTGATCGTACTGGCTGAATTCAAATACTTTAATTTTTCGAATTTTTCGTTCTCAACGACCATGGGAAAGGCAACCGGCGCAGTTTTTTTATTGAATTTCGTATTGGTCATTTTGCTTTATTTCAACAGTGGATTGAGGCTGTCACCTTACTATTTCCTAGTAGCAGTAGCGTGCCAGGTCTCATTTTTACTTTTGATCAAAATGTTATCGAACCGCCTCAAGAATAATACATTAAATAGCAAGGTGGTTTTGGTTGTCGGAAAAAACGGAGAAAAATGGAGTTTGGTCAATGCATTCAGAAAACAAGGAATCAGAAAAATAGTTTTTATCTCTGAAAATGAAAAAAAGCTTGAAGAACATATGGAGCGGGCCGATACCATTTATCTGATGGCATCAAGAACAAAAAAAATAAAAGATAAGGTCGTTGCTTATTGTGAATTGAATCGGAAAAAATTGCTGATCGTGCCGGAAACGCATGAAATTGCAATGCGCGATTCAGAAATGCTCCAAATAGGTGATGTGCCTTTGTTTACTATTGAGGGGTTCAAATTGACGGAGGCGCAAATGATCGTAAAGAGAATGATAGATATCATTTTCTCTGTCACAGCAATCATGGTGACTTCGCCTATTATGATCGCTGCGGCCATCCTCATAAAGAAAGAGGATGGTGGCCCTGTTTTTTTCAAACAGATCCGCGCAGGATTTAACGGAAAAGAATTTAATGTGATCAAGCTGCGAAGTATGGTCGTTGATGCAGAAAAATATACAGGTGCTGTCCTGGCTTCAGAAAACGACCCCCGGATATTGAATGTCGGGCATTTTATCAGAGCCACAAGAATCGATGAGATCCCACAATTTTTTAATACCTTTATTGGAAACATGAGCATTGTCGGACCGAGGCCGGAGCGTCCGGTCTTTGTTGAAGAGTTTAAAAAGGAATTTCCCGAATATACTCTGAGGATGACTGTAAAACCTGGAATCACAGGCTTGGCGCAAGTTTTGGCAAACTATGCGACGACTGCAGAAAACAAACTCAAATTTGACCTTATCTATATCAAAAAATACTCTCCTGCTTTTGATGTGCTGATTCTGATAAAAACGATCAAGACCGTTTTTACAAAAGAAGCGGCGGCTGGCGTTATGTCAGAGGAAACCAAGTTTGCGATCGCGCTCAACGAAGAAATAAATGCAGAGAAGCTTCTTAATATAAAAAAGAAGAAGAATATATACGGCAATTACAGTATGAAGAAGAGTGTTTTGATTTTATGTCTCTGCTTCGCCATTATTGTTTCAAGCATTTGGGTCAGAACCAATTCTTTGGTTTTGATTGCAATGGATGCCGGGAATAAATATATACAGACAAAGATAGAACAATTCGCGGAAGAAGAAGTCTATGCAGAATCAGAGACAAGCAAAGTTGCCGTAAAACAAGAAGAAAAGCCAGATGGGCCTATTCGTATGAGTTTAGGGCAAAAGATGGAGGTTGCCAATATACTGCTTGAAAATCTTTCGGCGGAGAACCTCGCAAAATTTGAAGAATATAGCCATGGTGGACTATCCGCAGATGAAATAGCGGAAGAAAAAGAAATTTTGATACACAGTTTAGATGATGATGACCTGAGAATGCTGAACAAAATATTAGGGAGTACGGATGTTCCCGAATAAGCTTCGAAAAGAATACAGCGAAGAGAGGCGTATATGGAAAGCAATAGTTGCAGGAATCCTATGAACGATCAAACACTGGTCAGCGTTATTTGCATTGCATATAATCAGGAAAATTATATTGCACAGGCAATAGAGAGTTTTCTCATGCAGAAAACAAATTTTGCTTACGAAATCGTGATCCATGACGATGCATCTACGGACCATACCGCTGAAATCATTAAAAAGTATGAAGCAGAATACCCCGGTATAATAAAAGCTATCTACCAAAAGGTAAACCAATATTCCCAGGGAAAACGCGTCGGCCTCATTTGCAACCAGATGGCCGTAGGAAAGTATATCGCGGTTTGCGAAGGAGATGATTTCTGGACCGATCCAAATAAGCTTCAAAAACAGGCCGCTTATATGGAAAGCCATCCCGAGTGCACTTTGTGTGTGCATGCAGCCTATATTGCGAATCAGGACGGAACAAAATTAAAACCCAATATTCGACCCGCGCGCGGTAATAAAATTTTTACGGTCGAAGAGATCATAGAAGGCTGCGGGGGTCTCTTTGCTACCAACTCCATGATGTATCCGGCGAAATTTGACGAATGCAGGCCAAGCTATTTTAACAAAGCACCGATCGGCGACTACCCGCTGTATATCTATTTGGCAACTATGGGCACAGTATATTATATCGATGAGTTTATGTCCGCTTACAGGACCGGCGTTCCCGACTCCTGGACCAGCCGGAATTCGAGCATTGATAAGCAAATTCTCCACTACAAGAAAGTGGCTGATCTGCTTGATCTGATAAACAAAAGCACAGACTATAAATATGATCGGGCAATCAAAAATGTATTACTGAATAACGATTTTAAGCTTGCATTGATCCAGTCGAGGTTTTCCGAATTAAAAGACCTGAAGTACAAGCATCTTTATTCAAAATTAGAGGCCAAGGTCAAACTGGAAATTTTCATTAAGCAGCATTGTCCCTTGCTTATTAAGGCAAAAAGGAAGTTGTGTAAATGGAAAATGAAATAAACAAATTTAATATTGTAGCCAACCTTTTTTGGAAGCTTCTTGAACGCATTGGAACGCAAGGCGTTCAATTTGTAGTTCAAATAATACTGGCGCGCCTTCTTCTTCCAAGTGATTATGGAACGTTTGCCCTGATCATTGTATTTGTCAGTTTGGCGAATGTCTTTATTTTCAGCAGCTTCAACACAGCACTGATCCAAAAAAAAGATGCCAATGAAACGGATTATTCCTCGGTATTCTATTTGAGCCTGCTTGTTGCAGTCTTGCTTTATGGCATTCTGTTCCTGATCGCACCTTATGTAGCTGCTTTTTATGATCAGCCGCTTTTGATCCCGGTACTAAGAGTGCTGGCGATCACTCTTTTTATGGGTGTCTTCAATTCGATTCAGAATGCGGTGATCGCAAGGAGGATGGAATTCAAAAAACTTTTTTACAGCAGCCTTCTTGCAACCATAATATCGGGAACCGTAGGTATCTCCATGGCAAGTCTCGGATTTGGTGTATGGGCACTCGTTGCATCTCAAATGACGAATCAATTATTCGTAACGATCATTCTTTTTGTTACGGTTCAGTGGAGACCGCAGTTGCTATTTTCGCTGGAACGATTGAAAGGGCTTTTTTCATTTGGATGGAAACTACTGGCCTCTTCCTTGATCAATACACTCTATAATAATTTATACAGCCTTATCATCGGTAAAATGTATAATTCCTCCATGCTTGGTTTTTTCGACAGAGGACGACAGTTCCCGGAATTGATCGTTGCAAATATTGACGGAGCGATCCAGGCCGTCATGTTTCCTGTTTTCGCATCGCAACAGACCGAGACGGAAATATTAAAAAATATAGTGCGCCGTACGATTGCGGTAAGCTCGTTCGTGATTTTTCCGATGATGATCGGATTAGCTGCTGTTGCGAAGCCGCTGGTCATTGTTTTACTGACAGAAAAATGGCTGCCCTGGGTTCCATTTATACAGATCTATGGTCTCTTTTTTTTTGTTTGGTCTCGTAGCAAGCGTTGTTCACGCTTTTCATCTTCTCAGCGCGCCTGCCGTGGAGGCCTATAAGAAGTTCATTTTGGTGTCGCTGATTCACCACGGAAACACTGAAACAAAGCGCACGGGCAATCCCATGATGACGCGCAACCTCAAGTCAGCCTGCCAGCGCTACGTGGATTTCGCGCAGGCATTCATCAC
>CAZKCB010000219.1:0-4001 GCA_964550965.1 uncultured Oscillospiraceae bacterium | reverse complement strand
CGAAGGACTTCCTGATTTGCAAGGTCATTGTCTACGATCAATATTTTCCCTTGCCTTTCCCTGCTGTTTTCAATTTCCGATTCAGCACAGATAAGGTTACCTCCTTTGCTCTTCGCAATTCTAAGGCGTGTAGACACCACTGCATAGATCGTTTCCGCAAGATCCTTTGTTCCTGATTCCGAAAGACACTCAGAAAGGTTTGTGAGACCGATCGACACGGTGATCTCTTCTACAAATTTTTTCGATGTTCTGATCTCATTTCGAATCCGTTCCATCAATTGCACTGCAGCTTCTTTTTTTGTGTGAGGCATGAAACAGGCAATCGCCAAACCATCCAGGCGAAACAGCAGATCTTGTTCTCCCTTGAGCTCCGAAAGCAAATAAACAACGGCTTTTAAGACATTGTCCGCTTCCGCATCGCCATAGAGATATTTGATCCTTGCCATATTGTCGATACCGATAAAAGCAATGCACTTGCCTTCATATTTTTCTTGCTCCTCGGTTCCTTCGACTTCTGTTTTTAGATATTCCTTAAAGAAGGTCTTGTTATAAAGACCCGTGACCGGGCAAGTCGTGATCCTCCCTTGGGTCTGTTCAATATTCCGTTCCAGCCTGTCGTTGATTTCCCTAAGTTCTCTGAGTTCTTCTTTTAGAAGAAGTGCTTCCTGCTGGACCATTCTGAGTTCAGACTGGAAGATTGCGGGGAAAGGCATCTCATATTCTTTTGAGAGTCTTACTACAAGCGGTTCAATGATCAGAAGCCACTTGACCCCTTTTTTCAGGAAGATATGCTCAAACAGCTTTTCCCAGAGTTCGAGGCCGCCGTAATTATAATCGGTAATTTCAAAATCGGGATCCGCCGTTTCGATCGCAAGTCCTTCAAGCGCTTCTCGCAATTCTGCTTCACCATAAGTGGCAACAAGCCGTTTCAGAACGATACTGCAGATTCCCGCATAACCTCCGGCTTTTTTGATGTTTTTCTTTACGGGATTCAAAAATGTCCCGCACTCAAGATCCCTAAGGGCCTTGATGTGTTCCATGATATTATCTTTGATGATCGATCCATGCTGCGGTGCGATCATTTTGATATCCATCAGCAGGAAGGTTTCCATGACTGGTCGAAGGATATCGTTTGACGGCATATAATGTTCATGGAACGTTTTCATTTTTTCAATATAGTCAGGGCCGGCATAAAAATCAAAATGATGCGAGAATGCACCAAAAAGGTCGCTGCTGAAAAGGATCTTGCTTTCTCTGTCATAGGTCGCGATCGCTCCCGGGAAATGCAGATACGGAGTCGGAACGAAAAACAGCTCACGACCGGAGCCGAGAGTCAATTTGAAATTATGTTCATCGACCAGATAGTATGGTGAATTTATGCCGTAATATCGAATGATCGTTTGGGTCCTCCAGTGTGTAACGATCGTAAATTTCGCCCCTGCTTTTTCAAAGAGCGGAACCGCAGAACAAAAATCCGGATCCTGATGATGCAGAACGACATACTTTATCTTTTCGATCGGAATCACTTTTTTGACATTCTCATAAACAGCTTCGAAATCTAAAACCGATCCCGGATCGAACAGTATGCCTTCTCCGTGATCGACCAAAACATAAGGGTTGCATTGCAGCCCATTGATATTTTCTTGTGAGCCGACCCAATAAATACCATCCATCAGCTCAATATTACGGCTTTCCTGATCCACTGTTTTGGCCCTCTTTTCTTCCTTGGTTTCAAAAGTCAGAACACGAACGGTTCTTGCTAATCCTGTAAATTATACCACCGATTGCATTTTTCTATCATCTTATGCCGGCATTTTTGAAATAAAACAAAAACAGCCTCTTTTGTTTATTAAGCAAAGACCTTTTTGTGTGGTCAAAGCATTCGACAAAGAAGCTGTTCTCGTTTTGTCATATTTCTTTTTGTATTCTTTATTTCAGGGTAATCACCGTATCATTGAGTGTTATGCTTTCGATCTGGTCTACGTCTATCAGTTTTTTCATCTTCATGTTGATCATGAACTCAGCACCATCCGTCGAAGAGCCCCATCCTGATGAATCATCCTGGGTCAGGATGGTTCCATCCTTAAGTGTCACTTGTTTGATCTGGATCAATTCTTCCGCCCCGGGAACCGGCGGCACGGAATCATATTCTTTGATATATGCTCCGCTGATCTTGGCATTGAGTGCGATCGGCGAAATCGAAACGGAATCGACGTTCACAGAATTTCCGTTTACGAGTATTTTCTGATCGACCGGGAATTTTGTTGAATTATCTTTGTAATCAAGTTTCCAGTTCAGTTTCCATTCGCCCGAAATGTCAGGGACCATCTCTCCGGTTTCCATTTTGTAATGCGCAAGATCTTTGAATGTGATGTCGATCTTTTTATTATTGATACTTTTGTTTGCCTCCATTGAAAGCAGCATTGTGCCTTTATTGTCTGTTTCCGACTCGTCCGGCAGAAGGTCGCAGCTGTAACCCATAGAGGTAACTCCATCGACCTTCAGATAGATCATATCAAACCTCGACTGCGGATAAATAATGCTTCCTTCCGGCCCGTTGAGATCAAACAAAATATAACTGTTGTTTGCATCGCCGAGATTCTGAACAGCTTCACCTTTAAGGCATTTCTGTTCTTTGATGATGCTTACGTTCATTCCGCTTTCAGCGAGTTCAAGACTGTTTTCCTCATTGATCCCAAGATGATTCGATATTCTTACATCCCATTCAAATACCTCCGCAGCAAACGCAGTACCCGCAAAAGCAAATACCGCAGCAAGCGCACAAGTAAGGATCCTACGTCTTTTTCGCCCTGTCCTTTGCGGTTTTATTTCCTCATCCCTGATTTTCTCCAATGTCATAGCTAAGATCCTCCCCTTTTGTTCTTCTGAGAGTTCATCTTTAAGGAGTTCGCCGATTTCATCGATCCGGCTCTTTTCTCTTCTTTCCTGCATTATCATATCCCCCTTTCGACGAGCGCCTCGCGGAGCTTGTTCTTCCCATAGTACAAGCGGTTTTCCACGGCTTTCGGTGCAAGCCCGAGGCGCACGGCAATGTCTTTTACTTTTTCAAAGTAAAAATAACGCAGGATAAAGATCGAACGATCCGGCTCGTCCATTCCATTGACGGAATCATGAAGGATATCTTCGGAAATCTTCCTGGCATAATCCGATTCGAGGTCGACAGATGCTTCGATCAACACCTCATCGATGGGAAGTACGGGAGCTTGTTTCTTCAAGCTTCGTCTTTTATCAAGCGCCGTGTGGCGCGCTATCCCATAGAGATAACTCCTGAGTGAGTATTCTTGATCCTCGCGGAAATGCCGGACAGATCTCCAAAGACCTACGAAACTGTCAGCGACGGCTTCCTCTTTGTCTTCTGCAGAACAGTCGAATAAAATGTTTTTGCAGATCGTCATGACCGGACCGCCGTATGCTTCGATCGCTTGTTTTATGCCTTCCTCAGGATCCGCCCGAAGAAGCAAAAGTATCTCTGTTTCGCTGTTTTCCTTCATATTGGATTCTTTACCCCTTTTGTCTCCCATATTGGTATTAAACGATTAATGAAAAGCGCTTTTCACTAACCTATTCGTAAAGGAAATGCCATTTCACTGAAAAAAATATTATTTTTTTGACTGTCAATCATTTCATTTTCTAAGCGCTCGATCACCGCGGCGAGGGGAATGCCGTTTTCTCTTGCGGCTTTGGCAAGATCTTCATATTCCGGTTTCGATTTTGTAAGGCCGTAACCTGTTCCGGTCTTGATCCGAACAGGCCCGTAAGGCGTGTCGATTTTTTGGATCGTTCTTTCGAGAGTGTAGCGCGCGCACTCTTTTCTGCGAACACCGAAGGTCGTAGTCTGTGCAAGGATAAGCCGAGCGATATGATCTGCGTCAGAAGGAAGGCAGAGACAGGTAAGCATCACTGCGGGGCGGTTCTTTTTCATCTGGATCGCCTGCAGGAATACGTCGAGTGCGCCATTTTCAAAAAGGGTCTCTGCCGCC
>CAZKCB010000218.1:0-4010 GCA_964550965.1 uncultured Oscillospiraceae bacterium | reverse complement strand
TTAGAAAGCGGGACAGATAATGGAGATGAATCTTGAAATCCGGCTTCCATGAAAGTGTTATGCAGAGCATTCATTGTTTCTCTCTGTGCAGTGCACTCCGCAAAAAGCAGGTCAGTCATTCCCTCGGGAGTAATTTTGTCATATCGTTTCATCGGTGGCTCCTTCATTCTAAACTATAATTTTTTATGCAATAATTCATTGTTCGGTTTTGTAATGTACCGCTGTGCTATTTTACCTCGCTAAAGCGTCTATGTCAATATAAAAGAGTATTTTCAGAATACTCTTTTATTGATGGTCTTTCATGTTTTTTGTGATCAATGCACAGATTGCGGAGGTCCCTTTCAGCGAAAATGTCGTAAGATCTGCAAACGAAACCTCACCCGCAATCAGAAAATTTTCGAGTCGTTCACCCTCCGCAAGTGAAAGCGGAAGTATTCCTGTAGAATCTCCTGCATTCACAGCAACGAGCAAACGACAGTTTGCTGCTTTTCGTTCAAATGAATACAGATTTTTTTTCGGACTGCCAGAAAAAAATCCCATCGTTCCTAAATTGGCATGATTTTCGATGGATCTCCGGAACGCGAGAAATTTTTCATAGTAGGAACTGACCTCTGTGTTTGCTTTTGATTCTTGAAAACATGCCCGATTGGCAGGATCTCTTCCACCCGTCATTCCAAGTTCATCTCCATAATAAATACAAGGGATGCCAGGCAGAAATCCCCAGAGAAACAAAGCGCAAAACAATTTCCGTAAAGCTTCTGCATAACTTGATCGTTCGTTGAATATTGTAAGGATACGCGGAGTATCATGTGTCCCAAGGATATTCATCAGACCATAAAAAACCGTCTTCGGATAGTGCTTGTGGAGTATTTCGATTTCTTTTCCAAACGCATCCGCATTCCCGTCTTCTGAGAGGAACCTTATGATTGCAGTTCTAAGAGGATAATTCATCACACTATCCAGTTGATTCCCGTCAAGATATCGTCGCTTTATTCCATAGCTGACTTTGGTTGCGGCATCTTCCCATACTTCACCGATGATCGCTGCGTCTTTATCAAATTCCTTGACTGTTTTCCGAAGTTCGTCAAGGAAAAGATCCGGAAGTTCATCGACAACATCAAGGCGATATCCTGAAACTCCGCACTTTAACCAGTGCTTGATTACAGAGTCCCTGCTTCGAATGATAAAATCCAAATAAGAAGGTTCCTCTTCGTTGACCAGAGGAAGGATGTCGACACCCCACCAGGATTCGTATTTTTCCGGATATTTTATAAAGTGATACCATGGATAATAACGCGATGATTTGCTTTGATAGGCTCCGAGTTCCTGAAAGTTGTTGTATTTATTAAAGTAAACACTATCCGAACCCGTGTGATTAAAGACTCCGTCCAGAATGATCCTTATCCCGGCTTCTTTTGCTTTTGCACAAAGCGCGATCAGATCGCCTTCAGTCCCAAGCAATGGATCGATCTTCCTGTAATCGGCAGTATCATAACGATGATTTGAATAAGCTTGAAAGATGGGGTTCAAATAAACTACACTCACACCAAGGCCGATCAGATACGGCAATTTTTCGATGATCCCGCGAAGATTTCCTCCGAAGAAATCATTGTTTTGAACGATTCCCATTCTGTCGGGCTTGTTATTGGGCTCTCCACCCCAGTCTTCCCTAAGAATATATTCTTTTTTCTGTGCAGGAGGAATATAGTCCTTGCTCCTTGCAAAGCGATCGGGAAAGATTTGATACATAAGCCCCCCGTAAAGCCAAGAAGGACATTTGAATTCCTTATTTTCCATTGAGATTTTCTCCTAAAGGGGCTTTATCTTCCAAATACGATCTGCGTATTCCATAACACTTCGATCGGCAGAAAAGATACCCGCTTTGGCAATGTTTGTAAGAGACATTGCATTCCAGCGATCCCGATCTCGGTAAGCCACTGAAACAGCCTGCTGTGCATTCTTGTAAGAGTCAAAATCAGCAAGGATAAAATAGGGATCCGGCGTGCAATTGAAGCCGCCAGTCGTAAGATAGTTCATGATTTCCATGAACGACTCACCATTGATGCGTTCTGAAATCAAAGCGATTATTTTATTGATGTCCGAATGGTCTCTGCAATAGCTCCACGAATTGTAAGTGCCCGAACTTCTAAGCGCATCTACCTCATGCGCTTTCATCCCGAAGATAAAGATATTATCATCGCCGACTGCATTTCTGATTTCGACATTGGCTCCGTCCAAAGTTCCAATCGTCACCGCCCCATTGATCATAAGCTTCATATTCCCGGTACCGGAAGCTTCTTTTCCGGCCAGTGATATCTGTTCGGAGATTTCTGAAGCAGGCATGATAATTTCAGAGAGCGAAACAGAATAGTTCTCGACAAAAACGATTTTGATTCGGTCCCGCACGATAGGATCATTGTTTATCATCTGAGAAAGATGATAGGCAAGCCGTATGATCTGTTTTGCCATAAAATACCCGGCTGCAGCCTTTCCTGCGAAAATAAATGTTCTCGGCTGCATATCTATATTCGGGTCTTCCCTAATAAGTGTATACAAGTGCATGATGTGAACAAGATTCAAAAGTTGTCTCTTATATTCATGGATCCGCTTTACCTGTACATCAAAGAGCGAATCCGGATCGACCGAAATCGAATTATAGTTTCGAATATAAGCTGCCATCCTCATCTTGTTCTTTCGCTTGATTTTTTGCATGTCTTCAAGGAAGGCCTTATCCTCCTTAAACTCAAGCAATTTTTCAAGTGCTGATGCATCCGTTCGAAACGCAGGACCACAAGCATCCTCGATCAATCTTGCAAGCTTTGGGTTAGACTGGCAGAGCCATCTTCTATAAGCTATTCCATTTGTTACATTTGTAAATTTATTTGGTTCCTGACGATAAAAGCCATTGAACAGTTGATCTTTTATAATGTTGCTGTGCAGTTCTGACACACCGTTTACCGAATGGCTTGCTTCGACGCAAAGGTTAGCCATTCTTATAGTCCCATCGCCGATGATCGCCATTTGCCCACGGGTTTCTTCTTCTTCCGGGAAAAATTCGATCAGGCGGATACTTTGTCTGCGGTTTATTTCCTTTAATATGGAATGGATCCGCGGCAAAATTTTGGCAAACAGATCCTCCGGCCATTGTTCCAGAGCCTCCGGCATTATGGTATGGTTTGTGTAGGATACGCATTGAGAGACTTTATCCCAGGCTTTTTCCCATTTCAATCCGTAAATATCCATAAATATACGCATCAACTCCGGAACAGCCATGGCCGGATGTGTATCATTGATATGGATCGCAATTTTTTCCGGAAAATTATTCAAAGTGCCATAGGTTGCAAGATGATGATCTGTGATATGCTGCATGGATGCACTGATAAAAAAGTACTGTTGGGTGAGTCTGAGGGTCTTTCCTTCCGTATGGGCATCTTCCGGATAGAGGATCTTTGAAATAATGTCCGCCATGTGTTCCTGTTCCATAGCTTCCAAATACTTGCCCCGTGCGAAAAGTTCCATATTGATAGGGAGCGGAGACCTCGACTGCCATAAACGCAGACGGTTTACGACGCGGCTCTTATACCCGGTGATCAGCATATCCTGAGGTATTGCCAGGACTGTATTGTAATCGGAATGCAGCAGCTTCATTTCACCGTTTTCATTCCATACTTCAGTGAGTTTACCACCGAAGTGGACTTCCTGGATCTCATCTACCTTTGTCATAAGCCAGGGCTCTCCGAGGTTGAGCCAATCATCGGCAACCTCGACCTGCTTTCCCTTCACGATCTTTTGCTGAAAAATACCATATTCATAGCAGATCGACATTCCCTGAGCAATCATTCCCTTGGTGGTAAGTGCATCCAGATAGCAGGATGCAAGTCTTCCAAGTCCTCCATTTCCAAGCCCTGCGTCAGGTTCGATCGCATAAAGTTCTTCGAGAGTTCTTCCAAGAAAGCTCAGCGCGTCGCGCATATTGTCTTCAAGCCCAAGATTGAACAAATTATTCCGAA
>CAZKCB010000217.1:0-4036 GCA_964550965.1 uncultured Oscillospiraceae bacterium | reverse complement strand
TGGGAAAATGAAAAGAAGGCCATCACCGAGCAAAAAGCGATCAAACAGGAAATCGAAGACGTCAAGCTTGAACTCGAAGAAGCCGAGAGACGCTATGATCTGGAAACACTCGCAAAATTGAAATACGGAACGCTTCCGGAGCTTGAAAAAACCTTGCTTGAGAAAAACGCCGTGATCGATGAGGCGAAAGAAAATGGTTTGCTGAAAGAAGAAGTCGGCGAAGAAGAAATTGCCGAGGTCATTTCGAAATGGACGGGGATCCCTGTCAGCAAGCTGATCGAGACCGAAAAGGAAAAATTGCTGCAGCTGCCGGAGATCCTGCATCGCCGTGTCATCGGACAAGAAGACGCAGTCGATGCGGTTTCCGAAGCGGTGCTTCGCGCACGTGCCGGGCTCAAAGACGCCACCAAACCGATCGGCTCCTTTATCTTCCTTGGACCTACAGGAGTCGGAAAGACTGAACTGGCGAAGGCGCTTTCGGAGGCTTTGTTTGATACCGAAAAGAATATGATCCGAATCGATATGTCAGAGTACATGGAAAAACATTCTGTATCGAGACTTGTCGGAGCGCCTCCGGGATATGTCGGTTATGATGAGGGCGGTCAGCTTACAGAAGCCGTTCGCAGAAGGCCTTACAGTGTCATCCTCTTTGATGAAATTGAAAAAGCGCATCCCGATGTGTTCAACATCCTCTTGCAGCTGCTCGACGACGGAAGACTGACAGACAACCAGGGAAGGACTGTGGACTTCAAAAATTGCATCGTCATTATGACCTCAAATATTGGGAGCAACTATCTGATCGATAATATTTCTCCCGATGGCAAGATCTCTGAAGAGACAAAAGAGTGGGTCATGAATGAGATGAAACACCATTTCCGTCCGGAATTCCTCAACAGGATCGACGATGTCGTCGTATTCTCACCGCTGACGGAACGCCAGATCATGAAGATCATCGACATTTCGATGGTGCAGATCCAAAAGAAGCTTGCAGACCGGAATATCACGATCGCGCTGACCCCGGCCACGAAGAAATTCATTGCCGACGAAGCGTACTCACCGGCCTATGGAGCAAGACCCGTCAAGCGATATCTGCAAAAGCAGATCGAGACGGAGATCGCCTCAAAGATCATTCGTGGGGAAGTCAAAGACGGCGAGACCATCACGATCGATATCAAGGGCGACCAAATGACTTTTTAGGTCTTCCCGCCGCAAGGATGGGCGCTGCTTGAAAAATAATTAAATAAGCCGCCAACGCATATTTACCTTGGAAACCGCTCGCTCTTCGAGCTCGGACGGTTTCTACGGCAAATAGTGGTTGGCGGCTCTTTTTATGTGTTGTGTGTTCAAACCGCAGCCGCTCAGCCCACAGGAGAAAGCTGCAACCACAGGGGGACAAGTCCAAGGATACGGGGTGAAAATCGAGTGTGCGGTGTAGCCTCCACACCGCTTTGGGGCGAAAGTTATCTAAAACAGCAAAATTGAAGGAGCAAAAGTATAACTTTAGGAACAGCCGGGAAAAGGGGAATTTGCAAATGTACGTAAAACATTGAAATTTCAATGTTTTATGCTCTTGTAAACAGGGCGCGGTTTCGCTTACTTGTTAGAGTTATCTAAAATGGCTTAAATAACGCAAAAAAAGTATAACTTTTGGCAAAAAGTTATACTTTTTTATGTGGGAATGATCTATTTTAGATAACTCATTTAGCAGGGCTATCAGCGGATGGTTTTGACTTTTGTCAAAACCCACATATTTCAACGATCCAGAGAAACGGGTTGGGAATACAGGAAAAGGGATCAAGTGGAAGTTATCTAAAGCAGACGGAAAATCGCTGCTTTAGATAACTTTTTGCTTTTTTTGACTCTTTACTGTACTGATTTAGCTTATAATTTGTCAAAATCTGAGCTGCAGCTGACCTACCAAGTTGATTTGCGGGGTTAGAAGTCCAGCTGAGACAGGACTTTCAGTGTATCGATGTCATAGGACGCAATTTTATTTTCGGAAACGGTGTAGAGTGTGTTCCCGATATAAAGGATGCGGTTGATCGGTTCTGAGCCTGCATATTGAGCGCTCTTGTGCTCGATGGTGCCGAGAACTTTCAGCTTGTAGTCAGCGGTGTATTTGATGATGTAGGCGCCGACAAAGTTATTTTGAGTTGTGCCGTATTCGGTGTAAATATCGACGGGAACGGCAAAGAGCTGTTTCCCGAGATTGATCATAAACGCCTTGTGATTGTAAAGGCTTTCGGAGGACGCACTTCCTTTGCCGAGGACCATATTGTCGATTTCTTTGATGTTTTTCATATCTGCTGTGTCAAAGATCGAGAATTTCAGCCCATTATTCTGGATGCCGAACTCGGTTTCTTTCGTTTCGTGTCCGATGCCCAATATTTTGGTGTCGGAAAGCGGATGCAGATACTGGCTGTAGCCCGGGATCTTTAGATATCCAAGCACGACGGGTTTTTGAGGCACCGAGCAGTCGATGGCAAAGAACGGATCGATCTGCTTGAAGGTCACGAGGTAAGCCAAATCATCCATAAAGCGGACTGCATAAATTTGCTCGCCTTTCGCCAGCTCTTCTGTTTTGCCTATGCGCTCAAGCGTTTGCGAATAAATGTCGATGCGGCTTGTGGTAGTCTCATCTCCGATATAGCCGATGGAAGTATTGACTGCGACGCGAAGATTTCCTTTGTATTCATCGAGCGCCCATTGGTTGAGCAGGCGGCCTTCTATTTCTTTCGTGCGGTTGAAGACGATGTGCCCATGTTCCAGTGAGAACTGAGTAAGGACTGTTTTCTCGCGCTGGCTTTCTGTTTTGACGACAACATCCGAGTTTAAGGTTTGTTCGAAGTACATAGGATATTGTGTCTGGGCGATATACAGGTGTTCATTTGACATATAGAATGTTTCGCCCGAGCTTAAATAGACTTCGGCATCCGGTTCTGCTGCCAAATCATCCAGGGCTATCGCAAAGGTCATCATCATGCCGGTGGGCTTTGTATCCGGAAAGTAGTAGATCCGTTCCGGCCCAAAGGTGATCTCGGGCTTGTTGTCGATTTTTAAAGTCGGATAAGGCATCTCGCCGTAAAAAGAATCCTGATTGAGTACCATATAGAAGCTCTGATCCTTTAAACGCGAAGAGAGTGAATGTCCGTTCAATACATAGCTCTTGCTGAGCTTGGGACTCTCGATGGTTTTCAGGTCATAAATATCAACTACCGTTTTAGTCTGATAATACGGCATGATAAAGTAGCGCTTGTCAGTTTGTTCCGTATAGATCTGTCCTTTCTGCAAGACACCGATCGCGATCAGCTTGGTTCCGCTGATATATAGTTCCTGAAAATAAGTGTCCGTTTCTGAAATTTTTGCCTTTTGGAGCAAAGACGGACCTTTTGTATCGATGATCACGACCGCACCGTTTTTGATAGTATAGACATATCGGCCATCGGTTTTGGTGATGTCAGCCTCATCGATGCCTTCTTCCTGCACGTTGGTTTCGGAATAATCGTTTTTCGTCTTTGCTGCACTGTCTTCCGTTGCTGAGGGCGTTCCTTCGACGCCGTAGCGATACTCATAGGTTTGCCCTAAATTCGGAAAAAGTTTTTTAAGGCGTGCTTCCGTACCGATGACAGGCAAGGTATATTTTTCGGCAGGCGTAGCATTGGCCTTTAAGATCACCTTTCCATTTTGAATGGAATATCCCTTTTCAAATAACAAAGTCAAAAGAGATTCATCCGTGTAGGAAACTCCTGAAACAAGCTTGACCGACGAGCTTAATTTTTCGTTGTGGCCGTTGATCCATGCCGTGTTGCTGCCACCGTGAAGCTTTACGAACAGCAGATCTTTTTCGAGAGTGATCGCTTTTTCTTCCTTGACCCACGACACTTTGAAGCCGATGCTTTCAAATGTGGATCGAACGGGTAGAGCCTTGCTCGCAGCATCTACCTGCGGAGCACCTATAAACAAGCTAAAAAGCATCACCAGACACATTGCTATGCATAATTTTTTTCCAATTTGGCGCATGTTGCTCACCTCCTAA
>CAZKCB010000216.1:0-4038 GCA_964550965.1 uncultured Oscillospiraceae bacterium | reverse complement strand
ACGCTACATTGCTAAGAAGGACAGCCAGGCTTACCTTGATCTTATTCAAAAGCTTTTCGATTTCTCTTCCGCTTTTCAACGCTTTCATTACAGGGTTTCTTGCGTATAGTACATTATCCATTCTTTCTCCTCTTATATTCTGTGAAGCGATAGGTCAATCCCTTTTCTTCACGTGGTTCTCCCTCATAAAAAAGCTCCCACTCTTCATTTTCATCGAGATTGTCATAGTAGCTGTCAGCGGGAAAACTTCCGTCTATCTTTGTTACATAGACAGTATCACAATAAGGCAGCAAGGTTTTATAGATCTGCGCTCCCCCGATCACATAAATCTCGTCTCCATGCGTTCCCATCAATTCAGAGAGGAGATGCTCTTCCGAATTACAAACAGAACACTCCGCTTTGAAATCAGGGTTTCGCGACAGAACAATATTTGTCCTGTCGGGAAGCGGCTTCCCCTTCGGCAAAGATTCCAGCGTGGAACGACCCATGACAATAATCTTGCCGGTGGTCTTTTCTTTGAAATATTTCATATCGCCGGGGATACGAGCAAGCAAGTTTCCGTCTTTTCCGATCCCCCAGTTGTTATCTACAGCTACGATCGCTTTCATCATTTTCAGGCCTCCTTGCTGAATGTTCTTTCTGTTTTGATTTTATCATCATACCAAATTTGCTTATCAATTGCGACAGCAAATTGTAGTATTTTCCTGACAATGGATCAATGGACTAAGGGTAAATGATAATTTTTTATCGATTTCGCAAAAAAAGGTTTGCCAAGACCTTCTTTTCATGGTATCTTTTCAAACATGAACCAATCATAATCAAGAACTAATTACTTGAGAAAGGTGCAAAAACTTTATCCCATCTAATCTTTGATTATATCAATAGGTTCATTTTTTTATACCCTAATTGGCGGATTCATTATTATTTTTTTGGAGGAAAAACACTCATGGAAACAAACGAAACAAAAGTTGTCTTAAAGGAATGGGCAAATCCCACCCCCGCAGGACTCGTCGCTCTCGCAGTCGCTTGCACGTGCTTTTTTGCACTCCTTTCAGGCAGAGTTGGTGTCGGCGCAATGCCTCTGATCGGCTGCTGGCTGCTTGGCGGTTTTGTGATCCAGCTTACCGTAGGTCTTCTTGACTTAAAAGGAGGAAATTACACTGGCGGAAACACATTCTTATTCTTCAGCGGTTTCTTTATGCTTGCAAGCGGAATAGAAATGTTGTTGAAGTATCAAGGCATCATGGCGGAAGCACCGCTTGACGGAAAAATCGACGGTTACGTCTGGATGATACTGGCAGCCGCTCTGATTCTTTGGACCCCTGCTTTCTGCAAGAAATTCTCCCTTTTATCGCTCGTCGTTATCTTTATTGATATCGCGCTGCCGTTCATCGGACTTATGGATCTGGGCGTCGTTGCAAAAACATATGCCTTTATCCCGGCCTGGTCTCTTCTCTTTGCAGCCCTCACCGCAGTGTACCTTGCTTCTGCAATGGTTGTAAATGCTGCTTACGGCAAAAAAGTTTATCCGATCATCTAAATCGGATCGGCCGGACATTGTGAAAAATTGTTCTTAATTCCACTAGCATATCTGCAAATGTAAACGAGAGGCTTGTATCACGATACAAGCCTCTCGTTTTTTATGATCTGTTGTTGCTTTGATTTTGTAACGGCCTTCGCTTTTTTAAAAAATCATACAGCGACCGGGATATCCTTGATTTGAGGATTCTTTTCATAATCCTCAACGATCACATCTTCGGGTTTAAAATCATAGAAGTTTTTTATCTCGGGATTAAGCCGCACCTTAGGCGCTTTATACTGCGGGCGCGTAAGCATTTCCTCGATGATAGGGATATGCCGGTCATAGATGTGCGCATCGGCGATCACATGTACGAGTTCTCCCGCGCAAAGTCCGCTGACCTGCGCCAACATCATCAACAGGATCGAATACTGCACGACATTCCAATTGTTTGCAACAAGAACATCCTGCGAACGCTGGTTCAGGATCGCGTTGAGTTTGTTTCCCGTCACGTTGAAAGTCATGCTATACGCACAAGGATACAGTGCCATTTCATGCAGATCCTCAAAGTTATAAAGATTCGTCATGATCCGCCGGCTGTAAGGATTATTCGCAAGATCGAACAAGACTCTGTCGACTTGATCCATCTCACCTTCAGGATATTTATGTTTTACAGAAAGCTGATATCCGTATGCTTTCCCGATCGATCCCTTTTCATCAGCCCAGGAATCCCAGATATGACTGTTCAATTCGTTGATATTGTTTGATTTTTTTTGCCAGATCCAAAGAATTTCATCGGTCGCCGATTTGATGGCGGTAGGCCTGAGCGTAAAGGCAGGAAATTCTTCGGCAAGATCATAACGATTCACAACACCAAACTTCTTTATTGTGTGAGCCGGAATCCCGTCTTCCCACTTTGGTCTTACGATCTGCCCCTCGGAGGAATATCCATTGTCAATGATATCCCGGCACATGGTTACAAAAGTCTCATCGGCTTTGCTCATTTTATTCTTTTCCTTTCCTTTCGACTTGATCGATCGCCTGCTTGATGATTTCTTCGAGCCGCTCGTTATTTCGGGAGAGATAAAGATATCCTACCAGCGCTTCAAATGCCGTAGCCCATTTATAATCAACAGGATCCGCATTTTTTGGTTTTGTGGCACTCTTGCGGTTTCTGGCCCTTTTGACAAGCGCTCGTTCAAACTCCGATAAGCCGTTGAACATAGCTTTCATAAATTGGGCCTGCGCTTCCGCGCAAACAAAGCGTACCGCTTCCCTGTGAAGCTTGTCAGCATGGATTTCTCCCCTGTCCAAAAGATGCGTCCTGACATGGGTTTCAAAAACAGCGTCGCCCATAAAGGCCAGCGCTGTTGTGTTTAGAAATTGCAGTTGTTTTTCTTCCATGTTTCTCCCCGGAATTTTCTTTACTGTCCGTCGCTGTCGTTGAAACGGCTTCTCAAAAATCCTGTACTTACTGCTCCTTTATTATCACTTCCGCTGCTATACTGCTGTTTTTGGGGTTCAGGATCAGCATAAAGGATGTTTGCAGAAAAGGAATCTTTTTCTGTAGTGAGCACAGCATAGGAGCCCCTTCTCCCACCTCTTGGATTTGTAAGACTTCCGGGGTTCAAAAGATACATACCCTCGATATTATCAAAGGAAGGAATGTGCGTATGTCCGAAAATCGCTGCGCTGCAACCCAGAGAGGATGCTTTGTAGAGCAGATTTTCGGGTCCGAATTTGACCGCCTCGATGTGGCCATGGGACAAATACAGCTTTCCGAATTCTGTTTCGAGAATGAAGTAATCCTCATTCCCAAAGCTGCCGTCCATATTTCCTTTTAGCGCAATGACAGGGACCTGAAGCTTTTCTTTCAGGAGTTCTCCGTCGCGCTGATAATCGCCCAGATGAATGATGCTGTCAATGTCGGAAAGGCTTTTAAATATTTCTTCTGCAGGCCCGAGCCTGCCGTGGGTATCGCTGATTATAAGGAATTTCATTCCGCCCTCCACTTGCCATCACTTTGCGCATACGCTAAAATGAATAAAAAAGACTTCAAGGAGGCACTTATGCCAAATTCATTAAAACTTATTACCCGAACGCTGATCATCATCCTTTTGATGATTGCCGGTGCGATCGTTTCTGAACTCGCTTCTGTGATCCTTTATATTGTTTACTTTATCATCGGCATCGCCGCAGGTACAATGGTGAGTCCTCGCTTTACCAAGCAGAAAAACAAATTTGTCTATCTGTTTCCAACCATTGTCTTTATCCTGATCGGGATCGCACCGCTCGCCTATTCTGTTTTCACAGTGCTTCCCTTTCCCTGGATCGGAACCTATTTATCCCAATTTACGCTACTTTCATGGTCACTGTCCGGCCTTTTCTTTTCGCAGGCCTTCCGTTAAAGCAGCACGAAAAGAGAGCGCACGATTATCCGCGGATCACCTGAATGCCCTGAGGGGTATCTTTCAGAGTGATCCCTTTTTCTTTTAAGATATCGCGGATCTCATCTGCAC
>CAZKCB010000215.1:0-4044 GCA_964550965.1 uncultured Oscillospiraceae bacterium | reverse complement strand
TACCATTGACAAAATAAGGTTTGTAGCCCCCTCCCTGCCCGTCCGTTTCACCCAGAATCCACCGGATGAAAAGCTTTGCGGCGTTTACATTTTTACTTCCGCCGGCAATCGAAATGGTGTTGGTACAATATGCGCCACAGAAAAAATCCATATCAAAAATTGGCTCAATGTAGTAACCGAGATCCTGCATCCGGACGGCACTTGAAATCATCAGGCCGATCGGCGGATCGGTCTGCCCCGGTGCTCCGACTCTCTCATAAACCTCGTCGCTTGAATTTACAATGATCAGATCATTTTCGACCAGCAAACGAAAGAACTTTTCGCTTGCTGTTTCACCGTTTTCAAGGAGAAGTTCTTCTCCGTACAGCTTAAAGTACGCACGTTCCATAACCTTGTCGTTTTTCAGAACTGTGCTGACGAAGTTCACGGTAGAACCCGATTTGAACGGATTCGGCATGATCACTTTTCCCCGAAAGCGATCTTCGGTCAATTCCCACCAATTATGGACAGGCGCTTCCTGATACACTTCGGAATTGTAGAATACCTGCTCGATCTCGCCGATGAACGCGAGAAGTGTTCCGTTGTTTTCCGTTGCAATTTTTTCTTTCATATCATAAGGAAGGTACTTATAGAGCATCCCTGAGGCGGCCATCTCCTGTGACAGTATACCGTTGTAATCGTTGCAGAGGACAACATCACATTCATGGGCACCGCTTTCGAAATCCGTTCGGAAAACTCCGATCAGATCGGCACTCCTTACGTCCTGCACAAATACGGTCAGCCCTGGATACTTCGCTTCAAAAGATTCTTTGGCTTCCATCACTCGTGTGGAATTGCTGTAAATAACAAGAGTTCCTTCTGTCAGTGCTTTTTCATAGAGCTCCTCCGAGGTTTCTTCCGCATCCAGATCAGCATGTTCCAGCCAGTTATCCATATTTTTCTCTGCAGCATCCGGTATGCTGCCACAGCCTGCGAATAGGCAAACCACTGTAACGAGAAGCAACACCCTGCACATTTTTTTAATCATTTTGCTTCTCCTCTAAAAGTTTATTCCAAAAGCGATTTATTTCGTCTCTGTTTTCGTAAAGATATCCGGGATCATTCTTCATCAGTGTGATCTCTTTTGTCGAAATTTTCGTCGTGCTTTGCACATCACTTCGAGCCGACCATGTACCATTCTGTAAATAGGGCTTGTAGCCCTCTCCCTGACCGTCAGTTTCTCCAAGTATCCATCTGATGAATAATTTTGCGGAATTTATATTTTTGCATCCGCCTGCCATTACGATCCCTGTAGGCGCTGTCATACCAGCAAAGGCATCCATGGAAAAGATCGGTTCAATTTGATAACCGATTTCTTTCATGCGCATTTTACTGGAGATCATTATTCCCACCGGGGGATCGGGCTGTCCCGTAGCGCCCACAAGTTCCATCACCGCGTCGGCTGAGTTGAGCAGGATCAGGTCATTATTCAGAAGCATGCGCCAAAAGGCCTGCCCTGCGTTTTCACCCGCCTCCAGCAGAATGTCCCTTCCATATCGATCATAATATGCCTGTTTCATCAGATCGCTGTTTTTGATCGTCATACCGATAAAACCTTGTGTCGAGGAGGACTTCAATGGATTGATCATGACTACTTTTCCACGAAATTTTTCTTCGGTAAGTTCCCACCAATTGTCTAGGGGCGGCGCATCATAGGTCTCGTCATTATAAAACAGCTGCATGATCTCAACTACAAGAGAAAGGATCTCCTGATCATTTTCAGGTTCGATCTTATCTTTAATGTCATAGGGAATGTATTTGTACACGATACCGCGGCTGACTAATTCTTCTGATATGTATCCATCATTGTTGTCACAAATGACGACATCACACTCATAGTCAGCATTTTCAAAGTTTTTCTCCAGCAACGCTCTCTCATCAGCGCTTCGCAGATCATTGACATAAACAGTCAGACCGGGATACTGTTTTTCAAATGATTTCTTAACATCCATGACGCGCGATGAAATACTGTAGACGACAAGAGTGTCTTCTGCCAGTGCCTTTTTATAGAGTTCTTCCGGTGTTTCCTCCGCATCGAGATTCGCAGTGGAAAGCCAGCGTTCCATCTCTGCGCCCTTTTTTGTTTTCGCTTCGGATTCGGAACAGGCTGTCAGAAAAAGCAGCAGCGCAATCAGAATCAAGCTTACTAATGTTTTTTTCATACACGTTTCATCTTTCTTTTAATTTTGAAGCAATGAATCGTAGGATATCTGCACCGCATCGACAAGACGGTCAATCCCCGCAACCTCGTAATAATGAAGATAGCGGTTCCAAACTGCATCATCATAAGGGTCTAGTCTCCCGCAAATGAATTCTTCCATCTTGGTATTTGTGTAACGGTCTATGTTATTTCGGACTTCGCGGAGGTTTTCCGCGTTGTCCTCAAAGAAGATTGTGTGGATATACTCATCCGGAGCAAACTGACTGTAAAGCTGATAAGTACGTGCATCCATATATTCCTGATCAGCCTGAAGACCGTTCCAGGTAACGCCGTCTGCATATTGGGGAGAAGTCAAAAAAGGGCCGAATTCCATCAAATGCTTGTTTTGCACTTTGTTCCACAGCTGATTATTTACGCGAAGTGTCGCCTGTTCACCAAGGGCATTCGTGTCGCCCGTCTCGGCATAGTCCCAATCAACGCCTTCTTCTCCATATCTCCCGATCAGAAAGGCTTTCTCGCTCAGCATCAACTCAAATAATCGAAAAACGGCTTCGGGATCTTTGCAGCCCGCCGTAATGACTCCGTTAGGCTCTGGCATCGGCGTTTTGACAGTCGCATAGGGTTTTTCGCCGTCCTCTTTCGTTAAAGGCGCGACCCTAACGTAGTTGCTGACAATCTCAGGGGAACTCTGCAAAAGAACGTCTGTGATGCTGGCACTCGTAAACGCACCGAGCAGATCGCGAGGATCATTTGCAAGCTGTACAAGCTGCCGATGATCAAGTGTAAACTGAAACGGATCCAACAGTCCGTCTTTATAAAGGTCATGCAGATATTGCATCGCTTCTCGCCATTCGTCCGAAGCAGGTGCGAACACGACGTTTCCATTCTGTACGGTCATATAAGAATTTTCGGGATCATTGTATAGAAAAGAATTTATAATGAACTGATAAGATTGTTCACTGCAGGAATCCATGCTGCCTGCCAGCGCGATCTCATCTGCACGCCCGTTGCCATTCGGATCGCCGTTTCGAAAAGCGAAAAGTACCTCACGCAATTCCCCGAGTGTCTGCGGTATCTGCAGTCCAAGCACTTTCAGCCAGGATTTATTGATCCAGAATATCTGCGAATATTTTTTTTCGATCGAGTTATCCAATCCCGGCATGTAATACAGATTGCCATCCGCTGAAGTCATGACCTTTTTTAGATTGTATTCAGACGACTCCGCGAAAACCTTGTCCATGACCTTCGAATTGTCAATGTATTTATTCAACGGTATGAGGTAACCGAGCTGTCCATATTCCTGCAGCGTGGAATTTACAGAAACCGGTCCCCCAGATGAAGGAAATGAAAACAAGGCGTCTATCGTGATATTGCCCGAACGAAACATTCGGTCAAGATATTCCGCAGTATTTTCTTTCGGCAGCATACAAAAAGAAAGCTTTAAGCCGGTCTGCGCTTCAAGCCAAAGCTTATAATAATTGGTGTTGATATCTTGGATATGGGGATCAGCGACAATGCCTATCGTAATAACAGTTTCTTCTTCCTGCTTGTTGTTCTGCTTCTCCGCATAATAAGTCAAGCTGGCCGCGATTACCAGAAAAGCTAAAACAACAACTGCGATTCGTGTTTTTTGGGTAGCCTTCATAATTTAGCAATTTCCTTAGTTTACAGATTCTCTAGTAGTATACAATAAAATGCAACCCGATTGCAATATTTGCACTATTTGGATTGACTACACTAAGTTGGACAGGAAAAATAGTTTCATGCTAGAAAGGATACAAGAAACTGCGCGCACATAAAAACTAGAGGCAAATTTTATTCTGCCTCTAGAAAAATAGTGACCT
>CAZKCB010000214.1:0-4054 GCA_964550965.1 uncultured Oscillospiraceae bacterium | reverse complement strand
TGCTGCGATCCGACTTGCATTAAAAGAAGGTTCCTACGAAGAGGGAATGAAGATTTACTATAATGCGCAAGGTACCTCGATTCCGCTCAATGATAAAGCGGAGACCGTAGCAATCAAAAAAGTGTTTGCTGAAAGAGCGAATGAAGTCAGGATCAGCAGCACAAAGTCCATGACCGGACACATGCTTGGAGCAGCCGGTGCGATCGAAGCGATCGTTTGCGCCTTGACTCTTTCGACAGGCGTCATTGCTCCGACGATCGGATACAAAGAAAAGGATCCCGAATGTGATCTTGACTATACTCCGAATCAGAGTGTGAAAGCAGATGTCGACCTCGCCATTTCGACTTCTCTGGGATTTGGCGGACACAACGGTGTTCTCGTCTTCAGAAAGGGCTAAGGCAAGGATATGAATGCTTTAGAACTTGAACGCGTATTGCCTCACAGAAAGCCGATGCTGCTTCTTGATGAAGCAGAAAAAACGGGTGAGAACACAGGTACTTCACGCTGCACGATAAAAGGAGATGAATTCTTCCTGATGGGCCATTTTCCGGGGAAACCGGTAGTGCCCGGTGTGATCCAGTGCGAGATGATGGCACAGACCTGTGGTGTTATTCTTGCTGCGGAATCAGAAGGAAAGACACCTTTCTTTACAAGCATCGAGAAAGTGCGTTTTAAAACGCCTGTACTTCCGGGTGATACGATCGAATTCGAGTGTGAGATCACAAAATCCAAAAAACCGTTTTACTTTGCCACAGGCAGAGGAACGGTCAACGGAAAGCTATGTATCGAAGGAAATATTTCTTTTGCCTTGGTAAAGGAATAAACGAAAGCATCTGAAACATTTTAAATTTTGGGACCGGCCTTGTGCCGGTCTTTTTTTACACGGTCAACTAGTATATAATAGAAAAATTAGAATCAGAGATCCAAACTTGAAAGGAAGGTAATCTGCCTTGTCACATAAGTTAAACATCAAGATCCCCATCTTACATTATCGCATCGAGATCCCGGAGATGCTTCAGGCTATTTTGCTCATAGCAGTCGGTCTTTCGGCCGTTCCTGTATTGCAGGAAAATCTGGGCATGTCTTATGAAGTTGCCTTGACAGCTGTTGCGATTGCAGAGTCACTTGGCTTGCTGCATGTCTTTTTTGGAGACCCTGTGGTCCCCGGATGGATCGCTTCCGCACTTCCGCTCGTGCTGGTCTATCTTGCCGGTTATGGATCCGGTCTTGATACAGTCTACGCTATGATCGCGCTGCAGTTTCTTCTGGCTTCGCTGTTTCTTGTTTTAGGAGTGACGGGGCTTGCGCATAAACTCATGAAGATCATTCCTTTTTCGATCAAGGCGGGAATTTTGCTCGGTGCCGCTTTTGCTGCCGTAAACAGGGTCTTTAAAGAGGGAAGCTACTTCGAGACGTTCCCGTATGCGATTGCGATCGGAACGCTTGTGACTTTTTTTCTTCTGTTTTCGGTACACTTTAAAATTTTAAAAGAAAAGAAGGCTTTCTTTGCAAAGCTTGCAAAATACGGTATGCTTCCGGGTCTCGTTGCCGCAATGGTGGTTGGTCCGATCACAGGAGAGTTTGCAATACCTACGATCGAAATGGGATTCATTCCTTTTGATTTCAAAGGTTTATTTGAAGGCTACAGCGTCTTTTCGATCGGCTTTCCTCCATTAAAGTATTTTATTGATGCCCTTCCGATGGCAATCGCTGTTTATATCATTGCTTTTGGGGAAATTATTACAGCGGAAGCTGTTTTGAAGGAAGCGGCAGAAGCAAGACCGGAAGCCAACATCACTTATAATTCAAATATTTCGAATGTAGTCGCAGGAGTCCGCAATATGGTCCTTGCGTTATTTGTTCCCTTTATTCCTCTGGCAGGCCCGCTTTGGGCTGCGGTTTCGGTTGCGATCGGGGAACGCTTTAAAAGCGGCGCAAAAGGGATGCAGTCGATCTACAGCGGAATGGGAACCTTTAAACTGAGCACCGCGTTTTTTGTCCTCCTTCTACCGGTCGCATCCCTGTGTAAACCCGTTCTTCCCATTGCACTCGCTATCACACTGCTAGTACAAGGGGTCGCCTGTTCTTATATCGCTATCGATCTGGTCGGTCGTGATAAAGTCGCTGCGGGGATCGCCGGCGTGACAGGAGCCATTATTTTCACTTCGGAAGTGGGCTATGGCATTTTGGTGGGATTGATCCTTTGCCTTATACTCGAGCGTGATCCATTCAATTTAAAACAAAGCGGTCCTGACACCTTGCAGGACGACGAAATTATGTAAAAAATCACTTTATAAAAGGAAGGAAGCGTTACGGTATGGATCATAAGTTGTTCGATCTTTCCAAAGATATGGCTTATCCCTTGGCAGAACGAAATTTTATAAGAATGTGCGGGTTGGATCTTTCTTTGGAAAAACATACTGAAATATGGCATGAGACAAAGAAGATCCATGATGCGCTGATTGGATCCGTTCGTTTACAGGCAATTATTTCGGATTATGATCCCGAAGCAATGGAACAAGAAACTCTGACACTCGAAGGGGTTTCTTTTTGCTGCAAAGCGTTTTCACAGATCGAAAAAGCAAGCATCCATAAATGCTATCTGTATCTTTTGACTGCCGGCGAGCCAAAGATTGAAAGCGATCGTTTAAGCGATATTCTTTATGCTGATCTATGGACAACAGCCTATATCGATGCAGGAAGGGAATTGATCGAATCTCTTCTTGAAGAAAATTTAAAAAAAGAGGAAGAAATGATGCTTTCGCCCTCTTTCGGTCCCGGATATTACGGTATGGAGATCAGAGAACTCAATTCCTTTTTAAAATTGTTGAATGGGGAGGCGATAGGGGTTTCTCTCTCAGAAAACGGCATGCTCGTACCTCTGAAATCCTGCGTGGGCATGTTTTTCTCAATTAATAAAAAAAGTAAAACACCAGCCTTGTCTTGCGAGGATTGCCTCGGAAATACGGGAGGCTGTAGATTTTGTAAAGGAGCGGAGAAAATAAACGCAAAAATTCCTGGACGGCTACAGGAAACTCAAAGAAAAGAAAAGATGGTCAAACTTCCGGAATGGTTTCAAATCCCTGAAAAAGAACGAAAAGATATGTATGGGATCGCCTTTGATATCGGTACGACCACTGTAGCCGGAATGCTTTGGGATCGGAAAGCCGGGGCTTTGGTAGATGCCGTCTCAAGAACAAATCCGCAGAGTGCCTATGGTCAGGATGTGATCTCCCGCATTCTTTTTACGATGCAAAATCCTCAAAATTCGATTATCTTGCAGCAATCGATCCTTGATTGCCTGCGTGAGATCGTGACCGAACTTGCATACAAAAATAACATTCCTCTTGATACGATCAAAGAAGCGACTGTGGTAGGAAACACAACAACGATGCATCTTTTGCTTGGAATTGATCCGGAGAGCCTTGCAAAAGCACCTTTTTCTCCGGGATACAAAGGTGCGTGCACAATAAGCGCAAAGGAACTTGACCTTCGGTTTGCAAGGGGAGCAATGGTGCATCTTTTACCGAATATTTCAGCTCATGTTGGTGCGGATTCGACCGCTGTAATGCTTGCTACCGACTTAAATCGAATCGATGGTCCGAACATGGCGATAGATATCGGCACAAACGGAGAGATCCTGGTTTCTCATAATGGGAGGACTTTGGCCTGTTCGACGGCCGCCGGGCCGGCTTTTGAGGGTGCCTCGATAACAAAAGGCATGAGGGCTGTTGAAGGCGCCATTGAAACAGCTGAAATAAGCGAAGAGGGCGATCTTAATATTAAGGTAATAGGAGATGTTGAGCCTTGCGGTATTTGCGGTTCCGGTCTTATCGATATTGTTTCCGAACTTTTTAAGCATGGAATATTGGATGAGACAGGGAAGATGATTACGAAAGAAGAAGCCGCAGTAAAAGACTTGCCTCCAAAATTGAGAGAACGCCTTCGCCATTGGAACAATGGTATGGAATTCGTTCTTTCCGACGGAATTTCTCTTTTACAGAAAGATGTTCGTGAACTCCAGCTTGCAAAAGGTGCTGTTTTGGCAGGAATA
>CAZKCB010000213.1:0-4057 GCA_964550965.1 uncultured Oscillospiraceae bacterium | reverse complement strand
TTTCCCACGGCCGTTTCTGCCCGTGAATCCGAGTTTCCAGTCTGTGTCGATGTGAAAAGAAACATTTTCAAAAATCGTATCATAGCTGCCGCCATAATGAAACGTCAGATTTGAAATGCTTATTTGTGCCATAAGTGTACCTCCTTGCCGAACACGTTCGGTTTTTGAACGGTCGATCATAACAAAAAAGACTGCAAGAAAAATTGCTTCTCACAGTCCTGAAGTACATTGCTTTGGCTTTTAACACAATTTTTCTTGCATCGGCACGATAAAAACCAAAGTGATTCTATCACTTTGCTAAAAACGCTGCCGTCATAATAAAATTATTAGCAAGAAATATTGCGCATTGTCCCCTCTCCTATTTGTTTATTCTTATATACAAAAGGTATCAAAAGAAGTAAGCTATGTCAAGAAGGGTTCTTTATTTTGAGACGAAAAAAATATGGAGTATCAAATTTGCGAAACTATTTCAAAAATAAGGGCTTGGATTTTCGATGGAAGATTTTTTTCTGTTCAAGTTGCATGAGCAGAGAAATTCCGGTAAACAAAAAAGCATAATTGTGGTACGATATTTGCAATGGATTATACGGTAGGTTATTTGTTATTTGGTTAAGAGAGGTGAAGGACGAAATGAGCAGATTGGACGTAAAAACTCTGGACCTGTCTCAAGCAGTTGTCAACGAGTTGTACAAGGACTTTGAACGAAGAGTAGTTGCAAGTCCTCAGGGATTGTGTCCTGTCGATATGGCGGGAACCTTTCTGAGAATGTGCCATGCTCAGACATGCGGTAAGTGTGTACCGTGCAGAGTCGGATTGGGACAGCTTGAAGAATTGATTGAGCAAGTATTGGATGTAAATGGAAATGCGACTGTAGAAACGGTCGATCTTATCAAAGCAACGGCGGAAACGATCCGCGATTCCGCAGACTGCGTGATTGGCTCAGAAGCTGCAAACATGGTGCTCCGTGGAGTCAATGGGTTCCGGGATGATTATATTGAACACATTTCGAATCACAAGTGTTCAGAAGGTGTTCAAAAAATGAAAATGTCAGTACCCTGTGTTGGCTTATGCCCTGCGAATGTTGATGTTCCGGCATATGTTGCGCTGATTGCTGATGGACGCCCGGCTGATGCGGTTCGTGTGATCCGCAAGGACAACCCGTTCCCGACAGCTTGTGCACTTATTTGTGAACACCCGTGTGAATCGAGATGCAGACGTACGTTCGTCGATTCACCCATCCATATTAGAGGATTAAAGAAATACGCCATTGAAAATGCAGGCATCGTACCTACTCCGGAAAAAGCTCCGGCTACCGGGAAAAAAATTGCGGTGATCGGTGGCGGACCAAGCGGACTTACCGCAGCTTATTATCTTTCTTTGATGGGACACAGTGTAACTGTCTTTGAAAAGAGAGAACAGCTTGGAGGAATGCTCCGCTACGGGATCCCGAGCTATCGTCTACCGAGAGAAAGATTGCAGGGAGATATCGATGCGATCGTTGGAACGGGAGTCGAAATCAAAACGAATGTAGACATCGGCAGTGCGGAATACTCGATCGAGAAGCTCCGCAATGAATATGATGCAGTCTACGTTTCCATCGGAGCACATTCTTATAATGAACTCGGAATTCCGGGCGAAGACGCAAGAGGTGTTATCCCTGCGGTAGAGATGCTCAGAGGGATCGGCGATTCCAAGATGCCTGATTTTACCGGCAAAGTCGTTTGTGTCATCGGCGGCGGAAATGTCGCGATGGACGTTGTAAGAAGCGCAAAGAGACTCGGCGCAAAGAGTGCCAGCCTTATATATAGAAGAAGAAAAGAAGATATGACAGCTCTGCCTGAGGAAATCGAAGGCGCAATTGCAGAAGGCTGCGATCTGATCACCTTGATGGCTCCCGATTCGATCGAAACGACAGAATCAGGTGATGTCAAAGGTCTTTGGGTCAAAGAACAGATCCCCGGTCTCAGCGATTCGTCCGGCAGACCGAAACCTGTCAATGCGAAAGCAGACAAGATATTCATTCCCTGCGATCTCGTTCTTTCCGCAATCGGTCAGTCAATCGATTCTGAAAGCTTTGAGAAGTATGGGATCCCTGTCAAAAGAGGAAACATCATTACGACGAATTCCTGCGGTGTCAAGAATCTCGACGGCGTATTTGCCGGCGGAGATTGCGTAACAGGTCCGTCGACGGTAATCAATGCGATCATGGCAGGAAAAGTAGCTGCTGCGAATATTGATGCGTTCCTTGGTTTTGACCATCCCATCACCTGCGATGTTGAAATTCCAAAACCGAAAAACATCGATAGACCGGCTTGCGGACGTGCCGTATTGACCGAACGCCATGCTTCTGAAAGAATCAACGATTTCGAGGGGATCGAAAATCCGCTCTCCGAAGAAGCCGCTTTACAGGAAGCGCTGCGTTGCTTACGATGCGATTGCTTTGGCTTCGGATCTTTTAGAGGGGGGAGAGAAAAACAATGGTAAATCTTACGATTAACAAGCAGAAGATAGCGGTACCGGAAGGTACTACGATCATGGAAGCTGCTGCGCAAGCAGGCATCAATGTTCCCCATCTCTGCTATTTGAAAGATATCAATGAAATTGGAGCCTGCAGAGTTTGCATCGTTGAACTCAAAGGCATGGATAAACTTATCACTTCCTGCAATACGGTTGCAGAAGAAGGCATGGAGATCATAACAAACAGCCCGCGTGTCAGAAAAGCAAGAAAGGCGAACGTCGAATTGATGCTTTCCGAGCATGACTGTCTCTGCCCGACTTGCGTTAGAAGCGGAAATTGCGGACTCCAGACACTTGCAAATGATTTGGATATTTTAGAAGTACCTTTTCCGAAGGCTGTCGAAGAAAACAGATGGGACAAAACATTCCCTCTGATCAGAGATGCGTCGAAATGCATCAAATGCATGAGATGCGTTCAGGTCTGCGACAAAATTCAGGACTTGCATGTTTGGGACGTCACCGGAAGCGGAAGCCGTACGACCGTGAGCGTGACCGGAAACAACAACATTCGAGAAACAGCCTGCACCCTTTGTGGACAGTGCATCACGCATTGCCCTGTCGGTGCGCTTCGTGAAAGAGACGATACACAGCAGCTCTTTGATGCCGTGGCAGATCCGGAGAAGGTAGTCATCCTTCAGATGGCACCGGCTGTAAGAACCGCTTGGGCTGAAGGCCTCGGTCTTTCGAAAGAAGAAGCTGACCTTGGGAAACTGGTATGCGCGTTGAAGAAAATCGGCGTTGATTATGTCTTTGACACCAACCTTACTGCTGATCTTACGATCATGGAAGAGGGTTCGGAATTCCTGGAGCGCTTTACGCATCGCGACCAATATTCCTGGCCGATGTTCACTTCGTGCTGCCCCGGTTGGGTCCGCTTTATCAAGAGCGAATACCCGGACATGGTAAAAAATCTTTCGACTGCGAAATCGCCGCAGCAGATGTTCGGTACTCTGGCAAAAACTTATATCGCACAGACTTTGGGTGTAGCGCCAGAAAAAGTGTACTCTGTTTCGATCATGCCTTGCACAGCGAAAAAGTATGAAAGAAGCGTAGATGCGGTGAATGATGCCGGACAGGGAAGTGACGTCGATCTTGTTATTACAACAAGAGAAATCGGAAGAATGATCCGCGCTGAGCATCTCGATCCGAAAAAACTGACGATCGAACCCTTCGATGAAATCTTTGCAACAGGTTCCGGCGCGGCGGTCATCTTTGGAGCGACCGGCGGCGTTATGGAAGCGGCTCTTAGATCTGCATATTTCCTTCTTACCGGAAAAAATCCGGATCCGGATGCCTTTAAAGGTGTTCGTGGGCTTGACGGATGGAAAGAAGCGACCGTTGAAATTGCAGGAACAAAAGTACGCGCTGCGATCGCAAGCGGACTTGCCAATACCAGAAAGCTCATGGAAGCAATCAAAAAGGGTGAAGTCGAATATGATTTCGTAGAAATCATGGCTTGCCCGGGCGGATGCGCCGGCGGCGGCGGACAGCCGATCGCAGAAGGCTGCGAGCTTGCAGGCCCCAGAGGCGAAATGCTCTA
>CAZKCB010000212.1:0-4077 GCA_964550965.1 uncultured Oscillospiraceae bacterium | reverse complement strand
TCGGATCTGTTCGTAACAAAGATGACGGATATTCTTGAGTTTCGCAGTAACCCGGCAGGCCTTGCTGCCGAACTTGCTGCAAAACGCATGGGCGAGCAAAACAAAAAGGAATTGGTCACGATCGAAAATGACTTTGAACAAGCTCTGCACAACGGAGACATGAAGGAAATGATCCGCATGGATACTCTGTTCCATCACTATATCGTAGAAGGCAGCGACAACAGCCACCTGATGCTTTTGGTCGAACAACTGCAGGAATTGGTACTTCGCTTTCGGTATATTTACTATAAAGACTTTAGACGCGCGGGCGAAATGGCACCCGAGCACAGAGATATTTATGAAGCAATCATGAGAAATGACCCTGATCGGGCGAGAGACTCCGCCTTTAATCATATCGATCGCTTAAAAGAGATGATCTTGAAAGATGATCTTAAATAAAAACATGCGGCACGATTGGCGAAAAGACAAAGAGAGCTGCTTGCTTTGAGGTGGCTCTTTTTATTTTGGATTCCAAAAAAATACATATTTTGTTTTATAATCGTGTGAAGCATGATAAAATGGGTATTATATTCCGACTTGATATTGGCTAAATCACTAGAAAATTCGTTTCGGAAGGGGCAAAAATATGCAAAACCAAACTCTTTTTTTAGAGGCTTACGATAAACTTGAACGCTGGCTTTCCATGCCGTCCCTGTCTCCAAAACTCAAAAGAGAACTTGAGACACTCGAACAGCAGATGGAAAAAGATTCCGGAGACACGGATGCCAGAGAGGATTTTTACGATCGTTTTTACAAGGATCTTGATTTTGGAACGGGGGGACTGCGCGGCATTCTCGGAGCCGGAACCAACCGTATGAATATATACACGGTCAGACGTGTGACCCAGGGATTCGCTGACTATTTGCGGGCACGCTATGAAAAGAGCGAAAAGCCTTTGGCACTTGCGATCGCCTACGACAGTAGACACAATTCCCAGAGATTCGCGCTTGAGGCGGGAGGGGTCCTTGTCGCAAACGGCTTTAAGGCCTACCTTTATCCGGAATTGATGCCAACACCGGCATTATCTTTTGCAGTTAGGCATTATGGCTGCTGCGGTGGAATCATGATCACGGCAAGCCACAACCCTTGCAACTACAACGGATACAAGGCTTATAATGAGGAGGGCTGCCAAGTCAGCCTGACCGAAGCGGAAGATATTCTTGCTTGCATAAAAAAGGTCGATATTTTTGATGGAGTCAAAACTTCTCCGGTCGACTGGGAAATGTTTTCGGACGGAACCGTTTCCGCAGAAGGCAAAGAAAGCATTCTGGACATAATCCCTGAAAAAGTCAACGAGGCTTATTTTGCGGCAGTGCTAAATGCACGTGTTGGAATCCCCTGCGATGATCTCGAGGTCGTATATACACCGCTGAACGGCGCAGGAAATTTGCCGGTACGTCGGATCCTTAAGGAAATCGGAGTAAAAGATGTTGTGATCGTTCCCGAACAGGAACTGCCTGACGGCAACTTTCCGACCTGTACGTATCCAAACCCTGAAAAAGAAGAAGCATTATATAAAGCCCTTACCTTATGCAAAGAAAATTGCACTGCCGATCTTCTCCTTGCTACAGACCCGGATTGTGACCGCCTTGGGATCGCCGTGAGGCGACAGGATAAAACAAGCGGAGAGGTGAGTTATCAGCGCATGACAGGAAACGAAGTCGGCGCAGTGCTGCTCGATTTCATCTGCGCAAGAAAAAAACTTCCGGAGCGCCCCATCGCTATGAAAACGATCGTTTCGACAAAAATGGCCGACCCGATCGCAGCGCACTACGGAGTAGAATTAAGAGATGTTTTGACCGGTTTCAAATTTATCGGCGAACAAATCGGACTCCTTGAAAAAGCGGGAGAGGAAGACCGTTTTGTCTTTGGCTTTGAGGAAAGCTATGGCTTTCTTGCAGGCTCATACGTGCGTGACAAAGATGCTGTAAACGCCGCGATGCTGGTCTGTGAAGCAGCGGCGGCTTATAAGCAAGAGGGGAAAACCCTCTTGGATCGTATGGAAGAACTCTATGAAGAGTATGGCTATTTCGTAAACGATCTGCTCGATTTCGGCTTTGCCGGTTCTGCGGGCATGCAAAAAATGGAATCGATCATGAATGGCTTGCGTACTGACAGAAAAAGTGAGATCATAGGGCAAAAGGTTACGGAAATCGCAGATTACAAGACCTCACAGCGATGGTCGTCCTCCTGTTCCTGTGGAATGGCAGCAGGCTACAGGCCGATCGAACTTCCCTCGGCTGATGTTTTGGAATATATTCTTGCGGATGGAAGCAGTCTGATCATTCGCCCTTCAGGGACGGAGCCCAAAATAAAGATATACCTTTCGGCAAAGGCTGCTACCGCTGAGGAATCAAGAACCGTTATTGAAAAGTTAAAAGAAGAAGTACAAGAGTGGGTAAAAATATGAAAAATGCACTGATCGGAATCGACAAAAGCGGGTCCTTCCGAGTTTATCTCGCTATTACAAATGAAATGATCACAGAAGCATCGATGATCCATCAAAGCACAGCTCTTGCAACGGCAACGCTTGGCCGTGTGCTGACGGGAGCAGGTCTGATGGGGCTGATGATGAAAAACACGACTGACAAGCTGACGATCCGTTTCAAAGGCGACGGCCTTGCGGGAGAAGTTCTTGCAACGGCGGACGCAGCAGGAAAAGTCAAGGGCTATATATCAAACCCCGATGTGGATCTGCCTCTTCGGAAAAACGGAAAAATGGATGTCGGTGGAGCCATTGGGATCGGAACCCTTACCGTCATCAAAGATATGGGTCTCAAGGAACCCTATGTCGGACAGATCGATCTTGTGAGCGGCGAGATCGCGGAAGATCTGACGACTTACTTTTTCATCTCCGAACAACAGCCATCGCTTGTTGCGCTCGGCGTAAAAGTAGCGAAGGATCTCACTGTTGCAGCTGCCGGAGGCATCATCATTCAGATGATGCCGGAAGCCGATCCGGAAGCAGCACCGGCGATCGAAGCGCAATTTGATAAAATTCCGGCGCTTACCGATCTGATCGAAGAGGCGCTTGCAGAAGCCGGCCCCGGAGCTTACGAAAAAGCGTGTGTCATCCTTTTAGAGAAAATTTTTGCAGGCATACCCGAACAGTTCGCAGTTTCAACGCTTGAGACGAGAGATCTCGATTGGCTTTGCAACTGCTCGACGGAGCGTCTCGAACAGGTGCTTCTAAGCCTTGGAAAGGAAGAACTGGAGCAAATCACACATCAGGATCAGCAGGCAGAAATCGTTTGCCAGTTCTGTACCAAATCCTATCATTTTGATAAGGAACACCTGGAAATGCTGCTTCGCGTACTGGACAAATCCGAACAGATCTTCGAAAAGCGCAGGCAGAAGAAACTCGAGGAAACTCCTACAGAGACGCCGGCAGAAGATGAAACGAATAAAAAACAATAATAAACAATAAGAAACAAATAAGCGATAATTAAAATTGAGAGGAGACAGGAGCAATGCTAAAAGAATTCAAAGAATTTGCCTTAAAAGGAAATGTGATGGATATGGCCGTCGGTATCATTATCGGTGCGGCATTCGGAAAGATCGTTACTTCTTTGGTCAACGACTTGATCATGCCGATCGTGGGAGTTTTGGTCGGCGGAGTCAATTTTACGCATTTGAAGATCGTCTTAAACGAGGCGGTGATGTCCGGTACAGAGATCGTCAAACCGGAAGTCGCCATCATGTACGGAAACTTTATTCAGACGATGATCGATTTTATCATTATAGCGTTTTCGATTTTTATTGCGATCCGCATGCTCAATAAGCTCAGAAGAAAAGCACCCGAAGCACCGGCGGTGGAGCAAGAAGCTCCGAAACCTACGGAGGCCGATCTTCTGACGGAAATTCGTGATCTGCTCAAAGAAAAGTAGAAAAATTTATGTTAAAGTCGTGAAATTCAGATGAAATTCAATTGAAAATAAGTCTTGAAGAATAGATCTATGATATACTATGCGCAGGTAAAATAGCGCATGGTATATTTAGGCGCGCTGCGATCGTTTTGGTCGAGTCAAAACCGCAGAT
>CAZKCB010000211.1:0-4088 GCA_964550965.1 uncultured Oscillospiraceae bacterium | reverse complement strand
TCTTCTCGATCGTATATTTGACATAAGGCTGCGGGTTCCTCCGTGTGCTTCTTTCGGAAACTCGCAGTAGTTATAACCAATACAACCACCGTAGCCGCGTAGGGCAACATACCATAAAATTGCGATGGGATCCCGGGCAAATAGATCTGCAGGTTCATTCCAAGAATGCTGATCCCCCCAAAAAGCAATGCCCCCAAAGCAGCATAGCCGGGATTCCATCGCGAGAACGCTACCAGGGAAAAGGCGATCCAGCCCTTGCCTCCTGTCATTCCCTCGTTCCAGAAATTCGTGTAGGAAAGAGAGATGCAGGCTCCGCTGACAGCCGTCATAGCACAGGCAAACATGACATAGGCATATCTCAAAGCAAATACATTGATCCCTGCGGTATCAAGGGACGCAGGGTTTTCGCCCAAGGCCCGCAGCATGAGTCCCGCTCTTGTTTTATAAATATAAAAAATGCTGAGAGGAACAATCAAATACATTATGTATACTAAAAGATCCTGCTGAAAGAAAACTTCCCCAAGAACAGGAATTTTGGAAAGCACAGGAATACATATTTTTTCAAACTTGACCGAGGAAGCAATGCCTGTTACATTTTTTCCGATGAAGCCGCTCAAACCGCTGCCTAAAATCAAAAATGCCATACCGCATACGATTTGGTCTGCATGAAGCGTCACCGTGAGGAAGGCAAATACAAGACCGAGAACTACACCCACCAAAATGGACGCGAGCAAGGCAAGCAAGAGATTGTTCGTATAATATACGGCCAGAAATCCCGAAACAGCACCCATAAGCATGATCCCTTCAATACCAAGGTTCATGATCCCTGCACGCTGGGAAAAAATTTCACCGATCGCAGCATATAAAATCGATACCGCGTAGACGATCGCTGCCGCACAGATGGAGGTCAGAAAAGCAATCATTTTGTAGCCCCTCCTTTTTCGTCTTCTCTGTCAAAGGTGATTTTGTAATGATTGAAAAACTCGCCTACGATCACAAAAATCATCATCGTTCCCTGGATCATAGTCGCGATCTGTGACGGCACGCCCATGATCTGAACGACCGCACAGCTGTTTTGCAAGCCGCCAAATAAAATGGAAACAAGGATGACTGCCAAAGGATTGAATTGGCTGAGATACGCAATGACGATCCCCGTGTAGCCGCTGCCCGCGGGCAGATGCGCCTGCACACGGTGTATGATGCCCGTGACCTCGACAAAGCCTGCCATCCCTGCCAATGCACCACTGAGTATAAATACGATGAGAATGAATCGTTTTACCGGTATCCCGGCATACTCCGCGGAGCGAAGGCTGTTTTTGATCACAGCGATCTGATAGCCGAGTGTTGTATGCTTGAAAAACAAATATAATAAAACGGCGATCGCAATGGCCAAAAGCACACCGGAACTGATGCCATCCATCATCGGAAGGTACATCGATTCGGGTATCGTTTCCGTCATAGCAGTTGTCTGTCCCTCTGCCATCCACGGTCCATAGCATAGATAATCCAAAAACAGCAGCGCGATATAATTCAACATCAAGGTAACGATTGTTTCATTGATCTTCCAGTAAGCTTTGAGGGCTGCCGCAATCAATGCCCACAGTGCGCCGCCCACCGCACAAAACAAAAACATAGCGAGCACGGAAAGAGGCCCCGGCAAGGCCGGCCCGTATAAAGCAAAGCCACCTCCGAAAATAGCACCCATCGCAAACTGACCTTCCGCACCAATGTTATTCAGGTTCATTTTAAAGGCAACTGCGACGCTTAAACCGCAAAACATCAGGGGAAGTGCTGCATTCATGCTGCCATTGAATCCGCGGGCATTCAAGAATGAATACGATATCATTTTTGCAAATACGGCAATGGGGTCAAAACCTGCGGCCGCAATAAAAACACCGCTGAAGGCCATCCCAAGTAAAATAAACACAATTGGATTCAGTATTTTATTACGAAGCGAAATGCTTTGCTTTTTTTCAAATCGCAATGTTCCTATCTGCATCTTCTTCTCCCCTATGCGGTCTCTCCGGACATCATACGCCCGATTTCATCATAATCCGTCTCAGATGTATTACGGATCCCCATCAGTTTGCCGTCACACAAGACAGCAACTCGGTCAGACATCTCAAAAATTTCATCGAGCTCTTCGGAGATCAAAAGGACACAAGCTCCTCTGTCACGCTGCTCGAGCAAGGTTTGGTGAATGGAAACCGTCGCTCCGATATCAACACCACGAACCGGATAGGCCGCTATGATCAGTGACGGCTTTCCGTTGATTTCTCTGGCAATCAAGAGTTTCTGCTGGTTACCGCCTGACATCAGACTTACAGGCAGGTCCAGTCCCCCGTGTCTGATATCATGGGCCTTTACATACTCTTCTGCCAAAGCCTTGATCGACTTGTTTCGAAGAATACCGCCCTTGCTGTAATCCGCTGCTTTGAATTCCTTCAAAATCGCATTTTGCATCATGTTCATCCCCGGAATCAAACCCATTTTCAGGCGATCCTCAGGAATAAAGGAAATACCCATTGGAGCTCTTTCGCCCACACTTTTTTTGCTGATTTCCGTGCCCTTCATTGCGATACTGCCTGCACTGATCTTTCGTAACCCTGCAAGCGCTTCAGCCAGCTCACGCTGTCCGCTTCCGGCAACACCTGCAATCGCAAATATTTCACCTTCATAAAGTTGAAACGAGATATCATGGAGGGCAACCAGCGCTTTATCATTGAAAACACGAAGATCTCTCGCTTCCAAGAGTACATCCTTCTTTGTTGATTGGGGCTTGTGGATCACTTCCGCCAAGTCGCGTTCGCCCACAACGGCTTTCGTAAGACGATCGATCGTGGCCTCTTCTGCCAGCATCTCGTCTGCAACTTTACCATCTTTTAGGACCGTGATGCGATCGGCATGTTCCATCACTTCATTCATCTTGTGAGAGATCACGATCACGAATTTTCCTTCATCAGCCATCTTCCTCAATGTTTTAAACATCTCATTGGCCTCTTGCGGAGTCAGGACAGCACTGGGTTCGTCCAAAACCAAAATTTCGCAGTTTCTACATAACAGCTTCATGATTTCCACCCGTTGCTGTTCTCCCACCGAGAGCTGCCAGATTTTTGCTTTCGGATCAACAGCAAGTCCGAATTTTTCGGAATACTGCCTGATCTGCTCTTCCATTTCTTGATGATCTAAAATGAAGCTGCCCTTTTCCATACTTAAAAATATATTTTCTGCCACACTCAGCGGCGGGATAAGCGCAAAGTGCTGATGCACCATGCCGATTCCCAAAGCAGCCGCATTTTTAGGCGTCTTCATGTGGATCTTTTCTCCCTTGAAGAAAATCTCCCCATGATTTGGTTTATAGATCCCTAATAAAATGTTCATCAGCGTACTTTTTCCCGAGCCATTTTCGCCAAGCAAGGCATGGATCTCTCCCGGATAAAGGCGCAGATCGATATGGTCGTTCGCCAGAACATTTTCGAATTTCTTTGTAATTCCCTTCATTTCCAATATTGCATTTTTTTCCATAAAGTGAATCCTCATTTCCAGTAATGCTAAATAAAAAAGTCAAACGACAGTGGGGAAAAAACCAGGCTTCCCGTCCTGCAGTTTGACGAATTTTGTACTCCTATTTAATTAAAGCAAAAAGCAAAAATGGATCAAGAAACGCTGTTCTTCATCCACATTAGTATACAACGCTAAAATAATACTCAACATTGCAGGTAGAAATGAACATCATAGCGTAGGTAATTTGTGGTTACCACGTAGAAACTTCCACACCGTATTTGCGGACTAATATGGCTCTTTGTTTTGTAATTATCTAATTCGTAGACAATTTATCATAATGCTCGAGAAATGTCAACAGCATTCCTCCGTCAACTTTGTCCCAGAACCGCGAGGCTATAAAAAAGAATCTTCCCGATATACGCAGAAATGATATAAAAAAGCAGTTTAATGATAAGCATATGATAGCGATAAGAATACAGCTTCCTTTGAATGGCTATATACAAAACAGTAATCACCAGAAGCATGGCGCCTGCGAGCAGCAAATCAAATTTTAAAAAGGAAAGAAAAATAGCGAGTGAAAACAA
>CAZKCB010000210.1:0-4104 GCA_964550965.1 uncultured Oscillospiraceae bacterium | reverse complement strand
AATTTCCGCAGCTCTGCGAATGGATGCTGCGTTCAAGATGACATAATGTTCATTATCGTTAACAAACAAAGACTTACCGACGCTTTCGCCAAGCGCTTCCCTGAGGCGCTGTAAAATGCGCGTTGCCTGTTTTTCTTTAAGAAGGTTTTCACCCATTTTTTTGACCTCCTTTTTATAATCCGATCACGATATCACGCGCCTGTGAAAGTACTCCGATGACCGCATTCGGCATAAACAAACCCGTCGTGCAGATCAAAGCGAAAAGCAGCAGGATCGCACCTGCACCCGCTCGGTTGATTTCTCCCGGTTTGATGTCCGGCTGCTTCGGTTCTCCGTAAATCATGCGGAAAAGTGTTGCAACGATGCCTGCAAAGATGACAGCTAAAAGAAGCAAAACCGCAAACCCGACAACAGCATACTTTGCGTCGAACAGAGAGATTATGATGCAAAGCTCACTTGAAAAGACCGAAAACGGAGGGACACCTGCTATTGCAAAGAGTCCAAGCAGGAAGGCTGTTCCGGTCAGCGGCAGCACTTTTAAAATTCCTTTGATCTTCGTTATCTTCTTTGTATTGAATTTTTGCATTATCGTTCCCGAAGAAAGGAACAGCATCGACTTGGTCAGCGAATGATTTATCATGTGCAAAAATCCGCCGAACACAGAAAGCGGTGTGAACAGACCGATGGCAAGAGCGATGATCCCCATATGCTCGATGCTCGAATATGCAAGCAAACGTTTGTAATCTTTTTGAGTCAGAATGAATACCGCCGCAGTAAGTATCGATAATAGCCCGGCTGCGATCAATAATCTGCCGGTATAGTGGCTGTTGCCGCTGTTCTTATTGACGATTGCTACCGTTCGAATGATTCCGTACATAGCGCTGTTTAAGAGCACCCCCGAAAGCAATGCGCTGATCGGTGACGGTGCCTGGCTGTGCGCATCAGGAAGCCAGGTATGCATGGGTGCAAGACCCGCTTTTGTTCCAAATCCGATCAGAATAAATAAAAACGAAAGCCGCGCGATCGGCGTTTTCAAAGCTTCGGCATTCGCGTATAATGCAGTCCAGTCAAGAAGATCTTCGTTCTTTAAAACATCGATCGAAGAAAGATGAAGCAGGATAATCCCCAAGAGCGCGATCGCAATACCGACTGAGCATATGATGATATATTTCCAGGCAGCTTCGAGCGAATGTTTATCGTTTTGAAATCCCACAAGAAAAGCAGACGCCAGAGTCGTCGCTTCGATTGCGATCCACAGCACGCCCATATTGTCCACAGTAAGCGCAAGGATCATTGTAAATAGAAACACATACATCAGGACATAGTAAAGGCGCATCCTGGAAGGCTGTAATTTTTCTTCCCTGATCTCGTTTTCAAGATAAGCCACCGAATAAACACTCGCAGCAAAGCTAACGATCAAAACGATATCCAAAACGATGAGGCTTAAAGCATCAACATAAAAAAAGTTTGCCGAGGCATAGCCGCGCGTTCCTGAAGCAACTACAGCACGAGTCAGCGCCACGCCGGAAAGAAGCAGCAATGACGAAGCCGTAAGGCTTACGATATGAACGGTCCTGTTATCCTTCAGTAAAAGGAACAGCACAGCCGCAATGCCAGGTATGGCAAGTAAGGGAAAAACCATTTTGCTATCCTTTCAGTCGATTCAGCTTTTTGATATTGATCGACTCATATTTTTCGTTGATCCGGAATACCATGAGACCCATGATCATAACGGCAGTCAACATGTCAACAAAGATTCCAAGATCGACAACGAGCGGCATGCCATGCGTCGAAAACATAGCGCAGACATAAAGCCCGTTTTCAAGTTCAAGAAAACCGATGATCTGCCCTATTGCTTTTTTCTGCTGATCATAAAGAACAGTCCGATCAGGATCACGGAGATCGAGTTGACGATCTGCATATTGATGACACCGGAATTGATCCCGTCGACGGTCGAAATCGAAAAATAGGTAAAGACGACAAGACCACAGCAAATAAGAACAAGCATAGGTATGTTCAGCATAAAATCCTTTTCTACTCTGTACTCGATATTCGAATATACTTTTTTGAGCAGATTCGGAATGTAAATGACCTTTAAAAGAACGATAATAACACAGACGACGAGAATGTCGACCTGCCCTTCATTTTTAAAGCTTTGAAATCCCATTACTCCCGCAGCGAGCGCAATCAAAAAAGATTGTACCCGAAAGGTTCTGATATAGGATTTGATCCGCTTATTTGCCATGAGTACGAACGATGATAAGAGGATCAGCACCGATAAAGTATCATAGATATCAGACATAGCTTCCTCCTAACACAAAATATTGGAAAAATCCTAAAAAGGACAGGATAAAGGCAAGGGCCGCAAGGTTTGGGATGCTGAAAAGCTTAAATTTGACTGTATTCACTTCGATCACACCGATGATGACTGCGGTGACTACCACCTTTGCGAAATAAATCAATATTGAAAGCAATACCCCAATGGCTCCGGAAGTCAGCAGCTGATCATGCGGAACCAATAGATTCACAAGAAGCGTGATAAATACAAGTTGTTTGATCGCGGCACCATACTCCATAAGTGCGAGATGCCTTCCTGAATACTCAAGGACCATCGCTTCATGGATCATCGTAAGTTCAAGATGCGTGGAAGGATCATCCACAGGGATCCTTGATGTTTCCGTCATAATGATCGTAAAAAGCGCTAGAAACAACATGACGAATACCGGTCTCTCAAGCGGCATTCCGATTTCTTTCATTTTTTCCATGATGGGGATCAAGGATGTCGACCCGGAAATAAGGCCTGCCGTAAAGAGAGTCACAAAAATGGACGGTTCGATCAGTGAAGAGATCATAGCCTCTCTGCTGCTTCCCATTCCGCCAAAGGTACTTCCGGTATCAAGCCCTGCAAGCATCATGAAAAATCTTCCGAGAGCTAAGACCGAAACGAGAACGATAATATCTCCGGGCAGACTTCTCGGAACGATCAGGGTGGAGACAGGAACAAGGATCGCTGCCGCAAGAGACGTCGAAAATACGATATAAGGTGTAACCTTGTAGATCCATGACGAAGTTTCAGAAACCACCGAGGATTTATGCACGAGCTTAAAAAGGTCATAATAAAGCTGAAAAAGCGGCGCACCTTTTCGTTTTTGTGTAAGTGCCTTGATTTTTACGATAATACCGTTTACCAAAGGCGCTATAAGGAGGATCACGGCCGCCTGGATCAATAGATATGCGATTGGATTCATCCGTTTTCCCCTTTCTTACGCAAAGCGATTATATGCCATCAATACAAGGACAGCCATAAAAATGTAAAACAGATAGCTGTGTATGCTTCCTGTTTGTATACGGAATTTTGTCAATCGCGAAAGTGATTTTGCTTTCGCATAAATTGGCTTGTAAATGTATTTTTCAAAAATCGACTCACTGCTTGTCGAATACTCCATCTTTTCGGGGTGGTAAGATATATCCCCTGTCATTTTCAATTCTCGTGAAGGTCTATAGAGTATTTTAAAGACGATTTTGAACGGCTTTGAAAAACCTGTTGCCGTGTATTGCATGCGAGGTCCAAGACCAACAAAACCGCAGTCCCAGGTCCCGCATTTTCTTTCCTTATAAGCTCCTCCGATGAGCTTGATCACTGCAAGAACTGCAAGGATGAAAACCCCTAACACGATCAGCAAAAGGAAGGGCGACATTGCACCTTTGTCTAATTTCATCGAAGAGTATGCAACGAGGATACCGCCCTGCAGCTGTTCAAAAACAGAAGCTCCGGCAAGCGAAAAAGCAACCTTGTCAACGAGTTTTAGAACGACAAGCGGGAAAAGACCGATCAACAGACAAAGCGCTGCAAGAATACCCATTCCGATATTCATAGCCAAAGGAACCTCCTTTGCTTTCTCTGCGTGCTCAGTACGGGGCAATCCAAGGAAACCAATGCCAAACATTTTGACAAAACACGCTGCTGCAAAAGCTCCGGCCATGCCAAGCGCAGCTACGCCAAGGATCGAAAGAATATTCAAGGCAGCCTGCCCTTCTGCAATACTTGCAAATAAAGCCTGAAAGGTCAACCATTCGCCGATGAATCCATTAAAGGGAATTATT
>CAZKCB010000209.1:0-4112 GCA_964550965.1 uncultured Oscillospiraceae bacterium | reverse complement strand
GCCGTTCTCGGAGAAGTGCTGACCCAGGAGTTCTATGATAAAAACATTCCTCTTGCCACAAGATTCAATGAAGGCGTGCAGGGGATCATCGATAAATATGAATTGCCCTGGAACACGACGCAGCTTGGCTGCAGGACCGAATACTGGTTCCGAAAAGAACCGGCCAAAAATGGCGGAGAAGCCGAGGCGGCCGTTGATTTTGAACTTGATCAGTATATGCATCTCGCTTCCCTGAACCGGGGATTCCTAATGACTCCGTTCCACAATATGGCCCTGATTTCGGCGGCTACTACAGAGGCTGACATTGACAGACATACTGAGGTTTTTGAAGAAATCGTAAAAAACATTTTAGAGTAAGCCATGACCCGCCGCACATTTTGTGAAAAAGTGTTCGTGCGCACACCCTAATACTGCAGGCAGACGGATGATCTGTGCAAACTCGTTCCGGGGGGGATTCCAGGGGCGAACCGCGCAGCATCCGTTTGTTTTTATGCTTTTTTCGATTTGACAATGCAGTGATGACACGATATATTGTAAGGAAAAACAAAATTGGAAATCGTTCACGGATCTCTTGAAATTAAGCGGGAGGGCGGAAATTTTGAAACTGATCGATATCAAAGATACGATCCAGCAGGTTGCTGAGGCAATCACCGCTGCACTTGAAATTGAAACAGAAATCGTCGATGCTCGCCTTGAAATCATAGGCGGGACCGGAAGATATCTCTCTAAAATAGGAAGCTTCGAAGAAAATGGCGACATTTCCTCCGGCCTGATTTATGGCCGACTGCTTGCACTCGGCAACGATTATGTTTGTACCGATGCTCAAAACGACAAAGAATATCAGGCATTGGAAGGGGAACTGGCAGAAATCTGCTGCCCGATCAAATTGGAGGGGAGAGTCCTTGGATTGATCGGCCTTGTTGCATTTGATGAGACCCAACGCCGAAAGATAGTCGAAAAGACCGACACATACATTGCATTTTTAAGCCATATGGCAGACCTGATGGCCAATAAACTCGTGATGACGCACAGCAGAGACAAACTCAAGGTAAAACTGGATTCCCTACTGGACCTTTCGGAAGGAGCCACTACCTTTGATGGCATCATCGGTGTGAGTCATAAGCTGAATTTAGTAAAAAAACGTGGAATGCAGGTTGCAAAAAGTGATTCTACCATCCTGATAACCGGTGAAAGCGGCTGCGGGAAAGAACTGCTGGCGCGGGCGATCCATTTTGAAAGCAATCGAAGAAACGGACCTTTTGTGGCACTTAATTGCGGATCGATCCCCGAAATGCTTTTGGAAAGCGAATTGTTTGGATATGAGGGCGGAGCTTTTACAGGGGCGAATAAAAACGGAAAGCTCGGCAGATTTGAACTTGCTGACGGCGGCACTTTGTTTCTCGATGAGATCGGCGATATGCCGCTGCATCTTCAGGTAAAACTTTTAGATGCGATCCAAAACAGAAAAATAAATCGAGTCGGCGGTCTGGAACCGATCACGGTCGATATCAGGATCATTGCAGCAACAAACAAAGATTTGGAAGATCTGATCGAAAGTAAGCTTTTCCGTGAAGACCTTTATTTCCGGCTCAATGTTATCCCCCTTGAGATCCCGGCGCTTCGGGAACGAAGAGAAGACATAGCACCGCTTCTTTCGATGGCGCTCACAAACTTTACAAAATTGATGAAAAAAGAAATTTTGGGATTTGAAAAAGAGACGATGGATGCACTGCTGGCTTACTACTGGCCCGGCAATGTAAGGGAACTTGAAAATGTCGTCGAATATGCTGTCAATATGGAGGATTCTCCGAAAATCAGGCTTGCCAATCTCCCCAAAAGGGTCACTGAAAAAAGATATGGTGATTTTGCAGGGAAGCTCATTACAGGAGGACTTCGCGAACAGACGGACCAATTTCAAAAAGCAGCAATCGAAGAATGCCTTCGCGGAATTGGACTGGCAGCTAAAAAAAGAGAAGCAAAAAAGCTTGCGGCGGAAAAATTGGGCATCAGTGAATCGAGTCTTTACCGAAGGATGCGTGAACTCGGGATCCCCCTATAGGCAATAAGATAGAAAACGTGACAGCAGAATGGGAGCAAAATATATGGAAGATAAAAAAAAGAACCCGAAAGGGATTCGTCGAAAAGCACTGAAAGCAGCTTTCCCCCTTACCATTCCGGTCTTGACGGGATACATTTTCCTTGGCATCGGTTTTGGGGTTTTGATGAGCACGATCGGCTACGGACTTGGGTGGACTGTTTTGATGAGTGCATTGATTTTCGCGGGTTCCATACAATATATCGCGATCACTCTTCTGGTTTCGGCATTCAATCCCCTCTATGCACTGCTTTTGACGATTTTGGTCAATGCCAGGCATTTGTTTTATGGGATCGCCATGCTTGAACGCTATAAAGGAGCGGGAAAACTCAAACCTTATCTCATCTTTGGACTTACGGATGAGACTTTTTCGCTGCTCAGTACGAATGAGCCGCCGGAAGGTGTCGAACGCAAATGGTTTCAATTTTTTGTGACCTTGCTCGATCACAGCTATTGGGTCACCGGATCGGCGCTTGGAGCGGTCATAGGCGCACTGCTTGAGTTTAATACAAAAGGACTGGATTTTGTATTGACGGCATTGTTTGTCGTTATTATGATCGGACAATGGAGAAGCACGAAAAACCATATTCCCGCACTCGTCGGTCTTGGCGCAACTGCGGTTTGCCTTGTGATTTTCGGACAAACAAACTTTATGATCCCCGCGATGATTTTGATCCTCGCTCTTTTGACAGGCTTTCGCAAACGTATCGAAGGGAGGACAAAGGCATGACACTTACAAATCCACAGATACTCATGACGATCAGTGCCTTGGTCCTTGGTACTGTAGCAACAAGGTTCCTGCCCTTCCTGCTTTTCCCGCCGCAAAGAAAAACTCCGGCGTACATTTTGTACCTCGGAGATGTTCTACCTTATGCCGTGATCGGACTTTTGGTTGTGTTTTGCCTGAAAGGCGTTTCGGTCACAGCAGCCCCGCATGGCTTGCCGGAACTGATCGCTATCGTCTGCATCGTTTTGGTGCATCTTTGGAAAAACAATGTGCTGGTTTCTATTGGCGGGGGAACAGTAATCTACATGATACTTGTTCAATATGTCTTTGTCTGATTCCTGCTAAGCGAGGATGCTGTGCAGCAGCGGCAAAAGAAAGGGAACGGCAAAAGTAAGGATCGTTCCAGTGATGAGTGTCACAAGGCCAAGCTCGGGCCCGACAAATTTTGTGACAGGCATCAGCATTGTGTCCATGTTGCCTGCCGCACCTCCGGCCATGGGGCTTCCTTTGCTTATTTTGAAGAGCAGCGGCAGCGTCAATACCGTGAAAAATTCACGCATTACATTTACGACAAAGCCATAGGTACCTACTTCTATTCCGTAGGCTCCGGTCATATAAGCACCGGTAATACTGTAATAGCTCATTCCGCACGCGGACATCACCGTGATTTTCGGTGACAATCCCAATACGAGTCCCGAAAGGATGCCGGCAGTAAGACTTCCGAGGAAAATAGCCACCGAGATCAAAATAATTTTTGCACCTAATATTTTAATATACCGAAAAACTTTTTTATTATTGCCGATACTGATCCCGACTCCGATGTATAAAAAAATCAGAGATGCGATCAGCAATTTGCCAAGCACATTGCCTGCATCAGGGGAAAGGACATAAAAGCCTAAAAGAACACCGGAAACAATACTTGCCGGCATGATAAAAACAAGGGGAGAAAGTTTTTTCTTGTCTTCTTCGACCAGGTTTACTTCTTCGCTGAGATCCAATTTTTCAAGTGAAAGCTCCTGCTGCACTTTTTCAAGCGGCAATACTGTTTTCTCAACTAACAAAACAAACAAAACACTAAAGAAAATAGCACTGATCGAAATCGCAACGCATTGGAATCCAATCGAATAAAGATTGGACATGATCGAATCGTTGATCCCAATATTCATTCCGATCGTTCCCATCAGGACGATCAATACGACATTGATGAGCTGATCGACACCTTGCAGAAAACGTTTTGGCGGGTTTTTGATACCGATAAAAAAACCAATACCAAGGCATATAAATGGTAGT